>DASRRF010000189.1:0-2789 GCA_035695905.1 Micromonosporaceae bacterium
CTGCACGTAGTTGTCGGCGCCCTGGAAGCCGGCGGCATTGACCAGCGGTTCGAAGGCCCGCGAGAACACGGTCAGCATGAAGAGCGGCACGATCAGCGGGACCGCCGCAACCACCACGATGATCCGGCGGGTCTCCCGGACCGCGCGACGGTACATCGTCGAAAACAACAATATCGGCGGTGCCTGACCCAGCTCGTCGGCGGCCGGAGCGAGTCTCAGCCGCATCGACACAGCGGACCTCCGGCGCCGACGCTGAGCAACGGCTCCGGGCGGATCGCGGTACCGGTCAGCCGCATGAACGCGTCCTCCAGCGACGGCCGACCGACCGACAGCTCGAGCAGCTCCAGCGGGGAGCCACCGATCACCGCCATGATCGCCTCGGCGTCCCCGCTGTCGTGTGTCGTCGAGTAGACCAGGCAGTCGGTCTCCCGGCGGGCGGCGGCGAGCTGGGGCCGGCCGGCGGCGATCAGTTCGGCCGCCTCGTCCAGCGAACCGGAGACGCGGACCCTGATGGTCAGCTCCCCGTACGCCTTGCGCAGCTGCGACGGTGTCCCCTCGGCGACCACCCGGCCCTCGGCCACGACGTACAGCCGCTGGGCAAGCAGGTCCGCCTCCTCCAGCATCTGGGTGCTGAAGATGATCGTCCGGCCCTCGGCACGCAGCTTCTCCAGCAGGTCCCACACCACGTGACGGCTCTGCGGGTCGAGCCCGGCGGTCGGTTCGTCCAGGATGATGACCGGCGGGTCGTGCACCATCGCCAGCGCGAGCACGAGGCGCCGCTGCAGGCCGACCGAGAACTGCGAGATCTGCCGGTTGGCGTACGCCTCCAGCCCGAACAGCCCGAGCAGGGTGGCGCTGCACGACGCCGCGACCGTACGGGGGACGCCGTACAGCGCGGCCTGGGTCTCGAAGTGCTCGGCCGCGGTCATCGCCGGATCCAGGCCGGAGGTCTGCAGAGCCACCCCGAGCACCGCGGCGAGACGCTTGACGTCGGAGATCGGGACGCCGTGTACGGTCGCGCTCCCGCTGGTCGGACGGATCAGGCCGGTGAGCATGTTGAGGGTCGTGGACTTGCCGGCACCGTTAGGGCCGACGACCGCGACGATCTCGCCGGCGTGCGCGGTGATGCTCATGTCCCGCGCGCCGGTGACGCCGCCGGGATACGTCTTGGTCAGATTTTCGGCGACCACGGTACGCGGCCCGTCGGGTGACGCGCCCGGCCGCGGCAGGGTTACCCGCACCGCCACAGAGTCGGTCACCGGGGCCGGGTCGTCCTGGCAGGCCGCGGCGGGAACTACCCGGCCGAGCAGCCGGCACCCTGCCCGGACGACCGCATCCTTGCCTCTACCGACTCGTACTGTCAACGTGGTCACGACCGGCACCCTTTCCTGGCGATCCAAAGAAAAGCGTTCCGTCAATCAATTGGGTTTGCGTGAGAAACTCATTAGCGGAACCAATGAGTAATAGACGTCGACCCAATCGGACTCCCATTCACACTAATGCATGGAGTCCCGGGACACTAACGCGGCAGGAATGCCGACGGGTTTTCCAGGAACAACTCGTTGGCCCTGGCGTAGTCGTCGGGCCGGCCGATGTCCAGCCAGAACCCGTCGTGCCGGCGGCTGGCCACCCGCCTGCCGTCGGCGAGCAGGTCGATAATCAACTGGGGCATGTCGTAGTACCCCTCCGGGATCCGGTCCAGCACCTCCGGGGACATCGCGTACGCACCCATGGAGATGTCCAGGTGCAGGATCGGCTTCTCGTCGTAGCCGATCACATCGCCGGAGTCGTCGACGTTGAGCACACCGAGCTGGATCCGTTCCGCGCGGTGGTACGTGCTGACCGTGACCGCCGCGCCGGCCTGCCGGTGCCGTGCCATCAGCGCGGAGAAGTCCACGTCGGTAAGCAGATCGCCGTTCATCACGAAGAAGTCGCCGGACACCTTGCCGGCCAATCCGCGCAGCGGACCGGCCGTACCCAGCGGCGCGTCCTCGCGGTGGTACTCGATGCGCAGGCCGAGCGCGGAACCGTCGGTGAAATACGACTCCAGCAGGTACGCCAGGTGCCCGGTGAGCAGGGTGACCTCGTCCACCCCGTGCGCCTTGAGCTGGCGCAGCAGGATCTCCAGGATCGGCTGGTCGCCGACCGGCACCAACGGCTTGGGGAAGTTCGTGGTGAACGGCTTGAGCCGGGTGCCCCGCCCACCCGCCAGGATCACCGCCCTCACGTCGCGTACCGGTCGGCGTCGTACCGGTGCGGGTTGGCCCGTACGTAGTCGAGCACCCGGGCGATCCCGTCCCGCAGGCCGACCCGCGGTTCCCAGCCACACCGTTCGCGCGCCTTCGAGGCGTCCGCGACCAGCTCGAACACCTCACTGTCCGGCGGGCGCAGCCGCGCCGGGTCGGCCACGATCTCCACGTCGGGGCGGCCGGCCACGTCCGCGATCACGCGCGCGAGGTCGCCGATCGCGATGCCCGCACCGTTGCCCACGTTGGTCACCCGGCCCAGGCACGCGTCGGACCCGGCGATGGCCAGGAAACCGCGCGCGGTGTCCCGCACGTAGGTCAGGTCGCGCACCGGCCGCAGGTCGCCCAACGAGACTTTGGTACGGCCGGCCACCACCTGCGCCGCGATCGTCGGGATCACCGCGCGGGCGCTCTGCCGCGGGCCGTACGTGTTGAACGGGCGGATCGTGGCCACCGGGGTACCGAACGAACGGTGGAACGACTCGGCGAGACAGTCCGCGCCGATCTTCGAGGCGGAGTACGGGGACTGCGGCTGCAGCGGAT
>DASRRF010000190.1:0-3258 GCA_035695905.1 Micromonosporaceae bacterium
TTCCCGGCTCCGCCGCCGGGCGTACCGGGGATCGGCGACCCGATGCCCACCGCGCCGGCCGGTGGTTGAGCTCGGTGGTTGAGCTCGGTGGGTCGGCTGAGTCCGTGGAGGCCCTTCTGCTCTGCCCACCGCTCTCTGCTCTGCCCACCGCGCCGGGCAGAGCCCGCACTTGCCCCGGTCCGGTGGGCAGAGCAGAAGGCGCTCGACAGGATGCCGTCACTCCCGGACGGGGCGCGGCGTGGCGGCGGTGAGCGCGGCGCGCAGCGCACCGGCGGCTGACGGCGGTGCGCCCAGGGCGTCCAGCGCGAGCAGCGCGGCGCCGATCACCGGCGGGTGCGCCACCACGCTGATCTCGGCGTGCGGGGAGCGTGCGGCGATCCCGGCCCGCACCGTGTCCTCCAGCAACGGGTGCCGGGCGCGCAGCACGCCGCCGCCGAGCACCACGGCGTACGCCCGGTCGAGCAGGCCGAGCCGACCGGCGGCCACCGTGGCGAGGCTCACGATCTCCTCCGCCTGCCGGGCCACCACCCGCCGGGCGACCGGATCTCCGGAGGCGGCCACCGCGAAGAGCACCGCGGCCAGCTCGTCCACCCGTTCGCGCGGGATGTCGCCGAGGTGTACCCCGGCGCTCACATCCTCTATTGTGGACTGTCCACAGTGGCGAGCCACGGCCACGGTCAGCGCGGTACCGGGTCCCCGGCCGTCCTCACCTCGGGCGGCGTGCCACAGCGCCATGGCCGCCAGGTGGTGGCCGCCGCCCCAGTCACCGGATACCTGGCCGAGCGACTGGAATCTCGCCGTATTCCCGTCCGCGGCCCGGCCCACGCAGTTGATGCCGGCTCCGCACACCACGGCGACCGCATCCGGGTTGTCGGTACCCGCGCGCAGCAGGGCAAACGTGTCGTTGTCCACCCGGTACTCCTTGGCCCAACCGGCCTGGCCGACCTCCCGCATCAGCACGTCGACCTCGACCGGCAGGTCCGCCCCGGCAAGGTAGATCTCGGCCCGATCGACGACCGCATCGCCGGGGCGGCCGGCGGCGGATCTCGTCGCGGCCACCAGCACGTCCAGCAGGTCGATCGCGGCGGGTACACCGTGCTCGTGCGGTGACGAGCCCGGCCCGCGGACAAAGGCGAGTACGACGCCGGTCGCGGTACCCAGGACGACATCGGTCTTGGAGTTGCCGCCATCCACCGCCAGGAATACCGGTCCGGTCATCACGCCCACGCCAGGTACGCCGCGTTCGCCGCGAGCAGCTTGTCGGTCAGCGCCTCGGCGAGATCGTGCTGCCCGACCAGCGGGTGGGCGAGCAACGCGGTGTAGACCCGGGACCGGCCGCCGCGCAGGGCCGCGTCGAGCGCGAGCTCCTCGTACCCGCTGACCGCGCCGATGAGCCCGGCGAACGGTTGGCCGACCGGTGCCGACCTGACCGGCGTGGCGCCGGTACCGTCCACCTGGCAGCTCACCTCGATCACCGCCTGGTCCGGCAGGAACGGCAACGTGCCGGCGTTGCGCACGTTCACCGCGTGCTGGTGTCCGTCCCCGGTCAGTAACGACGTGGTGAGGCCGACCGCGGCCTCTGAGTAGTACGCCCCGCCCCGCTGGGACAGCAGCTCCGGCTTCCTGGTGAGCGCCGGATCGGCGTACATCCGCAGCAGCTCGGCCTCGATCTCGGCGACCCGCTGGCCACGGGTCGCCGCGCCGCGCTCCTCACGTACCACCTGGTCGTGGCAGTAGAAGTAGCGCAGGTAGTACGACGGTACACAGTCCAATGTGGACAGTATCGGCGGCGGCAACCCCACGTCGGCGGCCAGGTCGGCGAGGTGCGTGGAGAGCAGCTCGGGCAACCGATCCACACCGTCCACATAGGCCGCTCGTTCCCAGGTCAGGTGGTTGAGACCGACGTGGTCCAGGACGACCTCGTCCGGCGCGACTCCCAACAGCCCGGCGAACCGGCGCTGGAACCCGATCGCGACGTTGCACAGTCCTACCGCGCGGTGCCCGGCGTCCAGCAGCGCCCGGGTGACGATCCCGACCGGGTTGGTGAAATCGACGATCCACGCGCCGGGCGCGGCCAACCGTCCGGCCCGGTCGGCGACATCCAGAATCACCGGGACGGTACGCAGAGCCTTGGCGAAGCCACCGGCCCCGGTGGTCTCCTGGCCGACGCAGCCACACTCCAGCGGGAACGTCTCGTCGCTGATCCGGGCCGCCTGGCCGCCGACCCGCAACTGGATGATGACCACCGACGCGCCCGCCAGGCCGGCGTCGAGGTCGGTCGTCCAGGTGACCCGCCCCGGATGTCCATAGTGGGCGATGATGCGCGCGGCGAACGGGCCGACGACCGCCAGCCGGTCGGTTGCGGGATCCACCAGCGCGAGTTCGGTGACGTCCAGATGGCCGGCGAGGCGGGCGAATCCGTCGACGAGCTCCGGGGTGTAGGTGGACCCGCCGCCCACCACCGCAATCTTCATCCCTTGACTCCCGTGAGCGTCACACCCTGCACGAACGCCTTCTGGAACACCCGGAGGTAGTTCTCCGGATGCCAGGTCTGCGGCCACAGGTTGGCGGTCAGCGCCAGGAACACGGCCTCCTACAACGGAGTGGGTAACGGGGCGACGGGGGTGTGCCGCAGCGAGTCGATGAGTGTCTCGCGCACCGCGCGCAGGCCGGCGTCGAGCGCACCGAGCAGCACCGCGTCGTCGGTCAACGCGGTGACCGCGATGGGAGTGTCGAACGGGGTGGCCGCCGCGAACGCGTGGGCCACGGCGTCGCGCAGGACGGCTCCGCCGGCCTGCGCGACGTCGCCGCCCAGGACGACCAGGGGTGGGTCGAGCACCGCGGCGACGGTAGCCACGGCGAGCGCGATCCGCTCGGCGAGGGCGGAGACGAACGGGGTTGCCCCGGCGCCTATCGCGCTGGCTACCGCGGCCTCCGGGGTCGCCGCCGGGAAGCCGTGCCCGGCGGCCAGGGTCAGTACGGCTCTGCCGCCGACCAGCCCGTGCAGGTCGGTGCCGGTGTCGTCCGGCCGCAGCGGCATGTAACCGATTTCGCCGGCGCCACCGCGTGCGCCGCGCAGCAGCGTGCCGCCCAGGTCGATGGCGAGGCCGAGGCCGGAGCCGAACCACAGCAAGGTGAAGCTGCCCGCCTCGCGGGCCACTCCGCGGTTGCGCTCGGCGATCGCGGCGAGGTTGACGTCGTTGTCCACGCCGACCGTCGCGCCGAGCCGCTCCGCGAGTTCGCCGACCAGGCCGGGGC
>DASRRF010000191.1:0-6757 GCA_035695905.1 Micromonosporaceae bacterium
AGGTGATCCCATGCATCGGCTGGATGTAGCCGGGACGGAACATGTACGCCCGCAACGGCATGGCCAGCAACGCGTTCTCGGTCTCGCCCTTGACCCTCGCCCACATGGATCGGCCGTGCTCGGAGCTGTCGGTGCCCTGACCCGATACGTAGACAAAGGTCATTGAAGGGTTGGCGGCAGCAAGTGCGCGGGCGGCGGCCATGGTCACGTCGTATGTCACCCGCCGGTACGCGTCTTCGCTCATGCCCGCCGACGACACACCGAGGCAGAAGAAGCATGCGTCGTAGCCGGCCAGCGCGTTCTCGATGGTGGAGAAGTCCAGGAAGTCGGTGTGTGCTATCTCGCGCAGCTTCGGATGGTGCGTCCCGGTGGGGGTACGACCGATCGCGAGTACCTCCTGCACATCCGGGTCGAGCAGGCACTCGCGCAGCACACCCTGCCCGACCATCCCGGTTGCGCCGAACAGGATCACCTTCATGCCGTCCCACCCTCCAGCCGGAGCGCGACCTCGCGGTACCGGTTCACCGGAACCAGGTGTACTCCATCAAAGGCGCCGCTGTCCCGTAACCGCTGGATCTGTACACAGGCCGCATCAACCCCGGCCCGCCGATCCTGCGCCACCCGCTCCAGCAGCCCGTCCGGGATCTCGATGTCGGGGATGGTCGCCGCCAGGCGCTGCGCCATCGCGGGGCTGGCGAGCACCATGACTCCCGCGTACACCGGTAGGTCGACCACGACAGAGTCACGCCAGCGCAGCTGCGCGTCGACGGAGAAACTGATCTGGGCGAAGACGAAGTCGGCCGCCCGCTTCCAGGTCGGTATCGGGCGCAACGCACTGGCTACCCCGATCCGGACGCCGGGCGCCAGCCCGCGCGCCTGCTCGATCATCGTCCGTACGGTCAGTTCGCTGGTCCGATCGCCGGCGGTCGGCTTGTCGCCGTAAACGAAGAGGAACTCGCTGACGCCGTACGCCTCGGCGGTCAACATGTCGCGCCGGAAACCGAGCAGGTTGCGGTCCCGGGAGTTCAGGCACGCGATGCTGCGACCGCCCATCGCGGCCACCTCGTGCGCGACCGCGATGCTCGACACCGTTGCCCGACCGAGGTGGTTGTCGGGGATGAGGAACGAGTGGGCGACCGGGGTGAGTACCCCGATCTGGTGCCGGACGTGGGTCAGATCGGGTTGGGTGGGTGGCTCGATCTCACATACGATCTCGAAGGTGCGGGGTGTCATCAGGTGACACTACGACACCCGAACGGGTCGCGCCGGTGGGGACAACCGACACAGATCGGTCTCGTGGTGGGTCCACAATGGCCAAAATACGCGACCGAATCACCACTTGGCAGGTGGCATTTGCCATGACACACACCGTTTTGTGAGTCAACATTGTGCACAATGGACATGTTGCATCTGGCTCAAATGCGTCGTCGATCTCTATGCTGTGGAGGTGCAGCCGGCAATCGTCATTGAGGAGCTCAGAATGATCAACATGCCGTACGCCACAGCATTCGCCGCCGCGATGGTCGCCGCCGCGGTTGGCGCGACCGCCGCCGCATGGGCACTGTCCGGTGGTTCGTTCGCCGAGAGCCACACTCTCGTCGCGGGCGTGCAACGGTGGCAAAGCCGCGTGAGTAACCTCTCCAAACCCGTACTGTCCATGGTGGACGCTCAGCTTGCTAGAGCGTTCCAGGAGTTCACGCTGCGCATGAACGCGCTCCGGGTACGCGTTGCTTTGCTCCGTACCCGACGCTTGTTGCGCAAGTCGCGGCGGATGCACGTCGGTATGCATCGCATCGCGCCGTCGGCCACATCGGTGCAGCGACGGTTCGCGGGTATGCCCGCGGGCTGGCTACGCTTCCCGGTTGTCGCAAGCCGGCCGGCTCAGCCCGCCGTGGTCGACGTGACCGTCCACAATGCAACACCGGCGCCGGCCGCGGTTGTGGCCGAGGTACGCACGGCACCGGTGGCCGCGAAGAACACGTTCGTCGAGACGTCACCTGACTCGTACCGGCACATCCGTACGCACCGGCGGACCCGCGGGCGGGCGCCAGCGCTGCGGCCCGCGCCGGCACCACGTCCGGCAACGGCAGCGCGGCCGACAACGAAGCCGAGCATCCCGCGGCAGCGGGCGGCGAGGTCGCGGCGAGCACCCGAGGCTGCGGTCGCCTAGCGGCTGGAGCCTCAGCGGGATCGGCTATCCGCGCGAGCGGAGACGCGCCTCGGTGGTCGGGGGCGGCAGGACGGTGCTGACCACGATGAGCCAGATGAGTCCGCCGAATCGGGCAACCGGCAGGGCGTACGCCAGGCCGGGGACCAGTAACGTCAGGGTCGAGATGACGCCGACTCCGGCGAGCACCAGGCCGGTCCAGCCCACCGCCGGAGAGACCAGTCGGGACAGCAGGATCGGGACCGCAAAACCCGCCACCAGCAGGGCGAAGGGGACGACGTGGCCCGGGCCGCCGGTCATGAAGCTCAGGTCGGCCAGGGTACGGGCGACCGGAGCACTGTCCAATGTGCCCGATCGGGACGCGACCCAGCCGACGAGTCCGCACAGCCCCAAGGAAGATGAGGACACCACGCCGCCGACGAGCGCCACGGCCGGCGCCGGCCCGGTGATGTCCAGCTCCCGCAGCCGACCGTACCCGGTGGCGACCCACACGGCGAGCGCGATCGATGCGGCGAACACCATGGTCGCCGACAGCCGTACCGTCGTTGCGTGGTCCCGGTAGTAGGCCAGCACCGTGGCGGCCGGATCGGCGGGGCGTGGTACGGAGCGGTTCAGCACGATCCCCGTCACGGTCAGGACGGCGAACGCGAGCGCGGGGGCGAGCAACGGCGGACGTGCGGCCATGGTGAGACTCCTCGGCAGGATGCTGATCGCCGTGAAGTGTGGCCCGCGAAAACCGCGCGCAACAGGCGGTAAACCGGCGGTTGTCCGGCAGTTTGCAATGACCAGCTGCGTGACCGGATTCACGACCCGTACGCGAGCTGACCCTGCGATCCTGCATTATGGGTGGGCGGTATGAACGCCGCTCACCCACCAGCCCCAGATGCCCGACGGTTGGGCAGCCGCCTCTAAAGCGGTCCGTAGCGGGTTCGACTCCTGCCCGGGGCGCGTGAATGGAGTGGTGTTCGACGAAGCTTTGGCCGAGCGGCTCGACGCGATGTACCGCACCGCGGACATGGTTCGGCGGCGCGAGCTGATGCACGCCGCACTCGCGGCCGGCGCCGGTGAGCGGATCCTCGATGTCGGGTGTGGGCCCGGGTTCTACGTGGCGGAGCTGCTCGACCGGGTAGGGCCGGGTGGCGCTGTGGCCGGCATCGACAGTAGTGCGCCGATGCTCGCGCTGGCGCGACGCCGGTGCGCCGGACGGGACAATGTGGACTTCCACCAGGCGGATGCGCTGTCGTTGCCGGTGGCCGACGCGAGTTTCGATGCGGCACTGTGCGTGCAGGTTCTGGAGTACCTGCCGGATCCGTTGCCGGCGTTACGGGAGATGCGGCGCGCGCTGCGTACCGGCGGCCGGGTCGTGGTCTGGGATATCGACTGGTCCACGGTTTCGTGGTATTCCGCCAGTCCCGATCGGATGCGGCGGGTGCTGCGCGTGTGGGACACCCACAAGGCGCACCCGTCGTTGCCGCGTACCCTCACCGGACTGCTTCGCAACGCGGGGTTCACCGGCGTACGGGCCGCCGGCCACTCGTTCGTCAGTACCGGGCTCGATCCGCAGACGTTCGCCGGTGCGGTCGTACCGCTGATCGAGGAGTTTGTCGCGGACCGGGACGGAGTCACCGCCGCGGAGCTGACCGGTTGGACGGCGGAACAACGGGAGCTCGACGCGCGTGGCGACTTCTTCTTCAGCTGTACGCAGTTCTGCTTCACCGCAACGTGTTGACGGCTAACCGTCCTTGACGGCGGTCGCGAAGCGGACCCGGCGCGGCAGTCTCCAGGCACCGCCCGGCACGATTGCGCGGACCGCGGCGCGAGCCTCGTCGAGGCGATCGGGCGGGATGCGTTCCAGCGCGGCACGTCGCCCAGCCGACCAGAGCCAGTCCCACACCTGGCCCGGCTCGGAGAACGCGAGTTCGAACACGGTCTCGGAGAACCGCACATCGGCGAAGCCCGCCAGCAACTCACCCAGTGCCGCCCGGCTCTGCAGCCGCTCGGTGAACGGGGCATCGCCGGGGACCACGCCATCCGCCGGCGTGTACGGCGCCAGCGCCCGGGCCACCGCGCGCAGCAGTGTCTGCTCCTCATCCGTGGCCTCGGCGAGCAGGCTGACCGCGAGCCGGCCGCCCGGGCGCAGCACATCGGCGTACGCGCGGACCGCCGCGTTCGGATCGTCCAGGAAGAACAGCAGGAATCCGGCGAGTACGAGATCGTACGGTCCGCCGGTAGGTGCCGCGGCGTCGCCAAGGTACGCCCTCGCGTTGGTCAGCCGGCGGCGGGCAATCTCGGCCACCGTGGCGGCCACCATCGCCGGCGCGAGGTCGATGCCAACCACCTCACCCGACGGTCCCACCGCATCCGCCGCCGGGAACAGGCTCGCACCCCGGCCACACCCGACATCCAGCACCCGGTCACCCGGCTGGGCACCGGACAGCCGGACCAGCTCGACGCCGACCGGGCCGAAAAACGGGACCGTGTCAAAGGTCCCGGCGGCCCGATCGAACAGTTCGGCGATGTAATGACCGTCCATTACCGGCATCCTACGGCGAAGGCGGCGGCATCCCGCCGCCGCGTTCGCCACCGGGTCGGTTCAGGGAGCGCAGCTCAGCGACGGCGCCTCCAGCAATGAGCAGCGGAACAGTGATGGATTCACCACGGCCGGCGGCCGCCACGTCAGTGACGCCTGCTCGTACGCGTACGCGAACGACAGCAGAGCCGCCTCGGTGAACGCGGTACCCAGGAAGGTCATGCCAAGCGGGCGTCCGTTGTCCGGGTCGTACCCGATCGGCACGGCCACGGATGGGTACTGCGCCCGCGCGCCGATGCCGGCGGATCCGTTCGCGGAGAACAGGATCGCGCCGAGGCTCTCCGCCTGTAGCACCGAGTCGATGCGCTGCCGTGCGGTCGCGATTCCGGTGTCGCGATTGGTCTCGTACTCCGCCCGAGCCAACGGGTCGTTCAGGTCGATGTTGTTGGACGCGACGAGCAGGGTCTGCCCGAACTTGATTGCTCCATCATTGACATGCGCGAGGTTGAACTGGACCACATCGTCGAGGGTCTTCATTGGCGCGTCCACGGGTAACCGGGCGAGGTACGCGTTGAGGTCCCGCTTGAACTCGTAGTTCAGGATGCTCGGCGGCAACCCGGCGGTGTTGACGGAGACCGTTACCAGCGTGGCGCCCTGGGCGCGAAGCACGTCCAACGCGCGGCTGAACGCGAGGCCCTGGTTGCCGGTTGGCGCGCTCGCCACGCCGATGCGTACCCCTTGCAGGGCATTGGTGGAAAGACCGCGCGTGTAGTCGGTGCCGACGACCGGTGCACTGGCTTGCGTGGCCGGGTCCTCGGGGTCGATGCCGGTCAGTGCGGTCAGCAGCGCCGCGGCGTCGTAGACCGAGCGGGCGATCGGGCCGGCGGTGTCCTGGCTACCCGAGATCGGGATGATGCCGGTCCGGCTGACCAGACCCACCGTCGGTTTCACGCCGACGTCGGAGTTGGCCACCGATGGGCTGAGGATCGAGCCGGACGTTTCGGTCCCGATCGTCACGGCCGCGAGCGCGGTCGCGGCGGCGGCAGCGGAGCCCGAGCTCGACCCGCTCGGCGTCTGGCTCACGTCGTACGGGTTGAGCACCTGACCGCCCAGCCCGCTGTAGCCGGACGGCATCCCAGCGGTGGTGAAGTTCGCGAACTCGGTCAGGTTGGTCTTGCCGAGGATGACCACCCCGGCGGCACGCAGTCGCTTGACGACGAACGAGTCCTCGCGCGGGAAGGACCGCTGCAACGCCTGCGCTCCGGCGGTCGTCGGCAGCCCCATCAGGTCGATGTTGTCCTTGATGAGTACGGGAATGCCGTGCAGCGGGCCGCGGACGGTGCCGGTGCGCCGCTCGACGTCGAGCCGCTTGGCATCCTTCACCGCGTCCGGATTGAGTACCCGGACCGCGTTGAGGCCGGGTCCGTGTGAGTTGAGCGCGCGGATGCGCACCAGGTACGCGTGGACCAGGTCCTCGGAAGTGACCTTCCGGGTGGCCAGCGCCTGCTGCAGGGTCGGGATCGTTGCCGTCTCCAGGTCGATGCCCGGCAGCTTATCCATTGTGGAGGTCGGGGCCGGTGCCGCGGGTGAAGCGGTGACGAGCAGGGCGACCGCGCTGACGACCGTGGTGAGCAACGCAAGGCGCCGCCTGGGATGTGTTGCGGTACGGAACACGGACATATCCTTTCCGTGGGAACCCGCATCGATTCATTGACCTGGTTCTATCAAGGTCGAACGGTTGCGTCAATCGCGGGTGCGTGGTGTCCAATGAGACATGAGATCGCGCAGGTACGGTGTCCTCGCCGCGTTCGTCGCGGTGCTGGCCGGATGCGCATCCGGCCAGTCACCATCCGGATCGTCCGCCAGCCCGGTCGCGTGTCCAGCTGGATTTCCGGCTCCCGCCTCCGGTGGGCTGCGATGCACGCAGGTGGATGTCGTCGGAGGAGTGGAAGACGGTGTGGAACAGGGTTGTCTCGCGCTTCGGGCCGACGATGGCCGGGTCTACAGCTTCTCCGGCGGCGACTGGTCGGCACTCTCGACGGGCAACCGGGTGCGCATCG
>DASRRF010000192.1:0-1505 GCA_035695905.1 Micromonosporaceae bacterium
GTCAACGTGCGCGCCACCATGATCTTCGAGCGCACCTGACCGTCACCTAGTTAGGGAGGCGGTCCGGTGGCGCGGCTCGGACGCAGGCAACCCAACCGGCCCATCGCCTACTCGCCGTCGACGTCGACGAAGTATGCGCCGGCAGGCGGCATCACCGAACACGGCTCCGCGCCCGCCCCGGTCCTCGCCACCGGCATCTCTACCACCGCCACCACGGCAAGCTTCACCCCGGTCGCGAACTCGCTGCTCGTCGCGATCGCCTGCGGAGGCGGTGGGACCGCCGTGCAGACCGTCCCGGTCACCGACTCGCTGGGTTCCACCTGGACGTTGCTCAAACGGGCCAACACCAACAACTTCGCCGGCGTTACCGAGATCTGGGTAATGGACGCCGGGTCCAGCCCCAGTGCCCGAACGGTCACTGCCACCCTTACGGGCTCCGACGGTGCGGGAATTTCGCTCTGTGTCAAGGTCCTCACCGGGGCGCAACCGGCCGCGACCTGCCTCGGCGGGTTCACGGTCCTGCACACCACCACCGCCTACACCATCTCCATCACCACCACCACCGCCGGATCACTGGCCTGCGCTGGCCTTGTCGACTCGACGGCATCGGGCGTGCTGACCGCGAACGGCATCACCACCGCCTGGCAGTCAGAGAACGACGGTACGGACGGCCACAAGTTGGCCGCGTTCCGGGCGACCAGCCTGACCGGCACCCCTGGTGCGACGGTCATCGGGTTCACCAACGGCGCCGCGAACAACCAGGCCATCGTCGCGGTGGAAATCCTGGCCGCGACCGGCGGGACGCCGATATCGCTCGCCGATGCTGGCGCGGGAACCGACAGCATCGCGGCGACTGCAATCGTCCCGGTTGCCGATTCGGGCGCGGGCGCCGACACGATCGGCGCAGTCGCGACTGCGCCATTGGCCGATGTCGGCAGCGCATCCGATGCCGTCGCTGTGACCGTTCCGATCGGCATCGCGGATTCAGGGTCCGGGTCGGATACGGCGCTGGTCGGGTTCGGCATAGCTGTCGCAGACAGCGGTGCGGGATCGGATGCGCTCACTGTTTCGGCCGCAGTTCCGGTGTCGGATTCCGGCTCGGCGGCCGACGCCGCTGCGGTCACCGCAGCTGTTCCGATTGCGGACGCCGGTTCGGCCGCGGACGCTCGCGTGGCCACGGCGACAGTCCCGCTCACGGACGCCGGTTCGGGTTCCGACGCGGTTGCGGCGGGCGTGCCGATCAGCGTCGCCGATACCGGCGCCGGCACCGATTCGCTGACGCTGGCCGTCACGGTCCCGCTCGCCGATACGGGTTCAGGATCGGACGCGCGGACCGCAACCGCGACCGTTCCACTGACCGATACAGCGTCGGCCGCCGAGCAGGCCGCCCTTACGGTCCTGCTCGCTCTGGCTGATGCCGGCACCGCAGCCGATGCGTTGGCCGTGTCCCGGACCGTTCCGGTCGCCGACGCCGGGTCGGGCGCGGACAGCGTCAGCGTCCAACA
>DASRRF010000193.1:0-7625 GCA_035695905.1 Micromonosporaceae bacterium
CGGGCGCTGGCCCGGCCCTCGAAGCCGGGCAGTGCCCGGAATGCCCGCAGGTACGTCTCCTGGGTGAGGTCGTCCGCGGACTCCGGGTCCACCAGTGCCGCGGTGAACCGCCACACCTCGGCCTGGGTCGCCCGGACGAAAGCGGCGCAGGCCGGCTCGTCACCGTGCCGGGCCGCGAGCGCCCAACGGGTCGCCATGTCCGGCTCGCGCTGGGCTGGGATCACGGGACCAGAGCTTACCCGCGGGTCGCGGAACTTAGCCGACGGCCGCACCGACTACCTCGCATGATGTGCGACGAGGTACGGGCCGTGCTGTCAGCGCGGCTCGACGGGGAGGCCACACCGGCGCAGGAGGAGGCGGCCCGGGTACACCTGACCCGGTGTGCCGGATGCCGGACCTGGCTGGCCCGGGCTGAGCAGATCACCCGCGCGGTCCGGGTCCAGGCCGTTGCGGTACCTGACCTGACCGAGGCCATCATGGCGGCCCGGCCGGTACGCGAGGCGGAGTGGAGCGCGCGCCAACGGATCCTGCGGGTGGCGGTCGCGGCGGCCGCGGCGGTCCAGCTCGTGCTCGCGCTGCCGGTGCTGCTCGGCGGGTTCGGCCTGACCGGCAACCCGCACGCCGGCCGGGAGATGGCCTCGTTCGACATCGCCCTCGCGGTGGGCTTTGCGCTGGCCGCGTACCGGCCGCGCCGGGCCAGGGCGTTCCTGCCAGTGGCCGTGGTGCTCGCCGGCTGCCTAGCGATCACCAGCGGCGTTGATGTCGCGAACGCGAGTACCGCACTGGTCCACGAAGTCCGCCACCTCGCCGCCGTGGTGCAGGCCGGGCTGCTCTGGGCGCTGGGCCGCGGGTGTACGGAGGGGGAAACCCGGGGGCCTCTCCCGCTCGCGGCGGCGGGTCCCACTGCGCAAGCATGAGGGCCATGAACCGTGCCGCCGCCGCACTCGCCGGCGCCCTCCTCGGGCTCCTCGCCAGCCTCGCGCTCGCCGCGGCCTTTGCCACGCCGGCCAGCGCGCATGCCGCCCTCGTCCGGACCAGCCCCACCAGTGGTGCGGTGCTGGCCGCGGCGCCGATCGAGGTGGTCCTGACATTCAGCGAAGGCGTCTCCGCCGTACCCGGAAAGGTCCGGGTGATAGCGCCGGACGGCACCCGGGCCGACAGCGGCGCGCCGGTGGTACGGGCCGGGGTAGTCACGGTCCCGCTGCGCTCAGGTACGCCGAAGGGCACCTACCTGGTGAACTTCAGGGTCATCTCGGCGGACGCCCACCCGGTGGCCGGGGCATTCACCTACTCCGTGGGTGCGCCGTCGCAGATCCCGTCGCCGGCGACCGACAACGGGGCCACCAACCCGGTGGTGAGCACGCTGATCCCGATCGCCAAGTACCTCGGGTACGCCGGACTGGTGATGGTCGTCGGGCCGGCGCTGGTGCTCGCCGCGCTCTGGCCGCAGCGGCTCTCCCGGCGCCGGCCGGCCCGGATCGTGTGGCTCGGACTCGGTACCATCGCCGCCGCCGCGGTGATCGAGGTGCTGCTGCAGGCGCCGTACGAGACCGGCACCCGGCTCAGCGGGGAGGGGCTGCGGGCCGTACTCGGCAGCACGTTCGGCACCGCGCACGTGATCCGCGTCGCGGTGGTCGTCGCGGCCGCATTCCTGCTGCGCCCGCTGATGGCCGGTCGAGAGGGTACGACGGATCGCGCGCTACTGGCGATCCTGGCCGTGGTCGGCGTGGCGACCTGGTCGCTGTCCGGCCACGCCGCGGCTTCCGCGGTGCCGCCGGTCACCGTGCTCGCCGACGCCGCGCACCTGTCCGCGATGGCGGTCTGGCTCGGCGGGCTCGGCATGCTGCTCGGCTTCCTGCTGCGCCAGGCGAACGAACGCGAGCTGCAGGCGATCCTGCCGATCTGGTCCCGCTGGGCCACGCTGGCAGTGTCTACATTGCTCGTCGCCGGGACGCTGCACGCGCTCGTCGAGATCGGTACGCCGGCGGCCCTGGTGGACACCGCGTACGGCCGGCTGGTGATGGTCAAGGTTGCCCTGTTCGGCGGGATCCTGTGGGTCGCGTGGTTCTCCCGGAAGCTGGTGCGCAGCCGGGTGGCCGGCAAGGAGCCGGGCCGGCTGCGCCGGACCGTCGCCGTCGAGCTGACCGCCGCCGCGGCCGTGGTCGCGATCGCCGCGGTGCTCGTACAGACCACGCCGGGGCGTACGGCGCAAGCGAACCAGAGCACCGCGGCCGGCCCGTACTCCACCGTGCTCAATGACAAGAGCTACTCGCTGCAGATGGACGTCGATCCGGCGAAGACCGGCAACAATGCGGTACACCTGTTCGCCTACACGCCGGACGGGAAGCCGTTGAAGGTACTGGAGTGGAAGGCGACCGCCGCGCTGCCGTCGGGTGCGATCGAGCCGATGCAGATCCCGCTGTTGCCGATCACCGAGAACCACGCCATCGGTCAGATCCCGCTGACCGCGCCCGGCTTCTGGGAGTTCCGCTTCACCCTGCGGTTCACCGAGATCGACCAGGCCACCGTGGCCACCACCGTCCACATTAGATAGCTGCCGGCGTGTCGGTTGACGCCCCGCCTCGTTGCACCTTGCGGATCAGGCTAGCGAGGGGAAGCAACACATGCGGGTGGTACGCACGGCCGTCGGGGTGTTGGTTCTGCTCATCGCGTTGCCGCTGCTACTGGTCGGTGCCGGGCTGTGGACCGCGCTGTCGCACCGCGCCGCGGACGGTACGTTCGCGGCCCGGCTCGACGCGGTCGCGGCGGACGGCTACGCGGTGGTCATCCCGGACATGGACGCGCTGCTCAAACGCGACGCCGCCTTCGCCCGCGGCGGGCGGACCAGGCTGACCATCACCGCGGACACCCCGCAGGGTCCGGCGTTCGTCGGGCTGGCACCCGCGGACGCGGTCGGCCGCTACCTCGCGGGCGTCCCGTACACCCAGCTCACCGAGGTGAAGTTGACGCACGGTCCGTTGCCGGTCCGGCTTGTCCCGGTCGAGGGTACGGCGCAGCCGCCGGCTCCGCCGGCCGGCCAACCGTTCTGGCTGGCCACCAGCATCGCGACCGCGCCGGCGAACACGATCGAGTGGGTTCCTTCGGCGGTACGCGGCCAGCACCTGGCGCTGGTCGTGATGAACCCGGACGGCCGGGCGAAGGTGGCCGTGGCGCTGCGCGCGGCGGTGACCGCCGGTTGGCTCCCGTCGACGACCTGGGGCGTGCTCGTACTCGGCGCGTTTCTGCTGGTGCTCGCGCTCGTCGTGCTGTGCTGGCCGGACCGGCCACGGGAGGTCGTCTACGTGATGGAACCGTCCGCGACCCCGCCCACCTCGTACGAGCTGCCCGTGGTGGCGAAGCCCCCGGCCGACCGACCCGCCGTACCGGTCGGCGCACGCAAGCCGCCGGTGACGCTGCGGTTGGACTGGCCGCCCGGACCGAGTTCGCGAGAGGGCGCGCCGCTTGCGTAGACGTTGGCCTATCTACTCCAAATTCGGCCGCCGTTGAAGCAGATAGGCCAACGTCTATGTTGGGCGGGCGGCTATGTTGGGCGGCGGCGGTAAGGCGAGTGGCCCCCCGCGCGACGTCGGGGGGCCACCCTCACCGGGGGAACGGTGTTTCCGGAGGGACTTTCCGTAACTTCGACGATAGTCCGGATCGTTCCGTACAAACAGATCTGTCTATTTTTCGCCTGTTGTGGTATAAATCGGCAGCGCCGCCAGCAGGATCAGGGACAGCAGCACGTACGCGTTGCGGCCGAGGAACTCGGGCACCGTGTCGGTGGGCGCCGGTGCCACCCCCCAATGCTCGAACGAGACCACCCCGTAGGTCGCCACCGCGCCGGTCAGCACAGCCAGCCACCAGCGGTGTGCCGCGACACACACGATCGCGGCGGGGATGAACCAGTAGAGGTGGTGCGGCCAGGTGATCGGGCTGACCAGCGCGCCGACCAGGCCGGTCAGGGTCAGCGCGGCGATCGGATCGGTGGCGCGCGCGGCCCGCCAGAGGCCGAGTGCGCCTATCACGAGTGCCAGCACCAACCAGGCCGCCCGGTTCGGGTCGGCCGGTGCCACGAGCCGGCTCAGCACGCCGAGCAGCGACTGGTTGCCGGTGTAGTCGGTACGCCCGACCCGCTCGGTGGACCGGACCGACCCGGTCCAGAACTGCCACGAGTCGCGTGGCGCCACCGTCGCGGCGAGCAGCGTCGCGCCGGCCGCGGTGGCCGCCGCCACGGCCGCGGCCCGCCAGCGGCGGGTGACCAGCAGGAAGACGATGAAGATGCCCGGGACCAGCTTGATCGCCGCCGCCAACCCGATGCCCACACCGGCCCACCGGGTGCCCTTCCAGAACAGGAGATCGGCCAGGATCAGCACGACCAGCAGCATGTTCAGCTGGCCGAAGGTGATCGTCTCCCGGGTCGGCTCGATCGCGAAGACGAGCGGCAGCGCGATGCCGAACGCGTACCAGCGCGGCCACGGGTACCGGCCGACGAGCCACCAGGTGGTGACCGCGAGCGCGACAACCGTACCGACCGTGAAGATCGTGATCGTCAGGCCGAGTGGGAGCAGCCCGAACGGCCACAGCAGCAAAGCGGCGAACGGCGGGTACGTGAAGTACAGCCGGCCCTGCACGGTGTCCGGCTGGGAGTAGTCGTAGAGCCGGTGCCCGTCCTGCCACCAGCGCATCGCCGACACGTAGATCTTGAGGTCGAAGAAGTCGTGCTTGTTTCCGTACCACCACAGGAAAAGGCCGACCGCGACGGCGAGTGAGGTGACGACGGCGACCCGCCGCGCGGTGATGCTCATGGACGGCCACCCTACCGGGGGGTACCGACGACATAGGCTAATGCCTGTGAACGATCTCCTCGTCTGGGTGGACTGCGAGATGACCGGGCTTGACCTGGGCAGCGATGCGCTGATCGAGGTGGCCGCGCTGGTCACCGACCCCGATCTCAAGGTGCTCGGGGACGGCGTGGACATCGTGCTGCACGCCGACGACGCGGTGCTGGCCACGATGGCCGACGTGGTACGGGAGATGCACGACAAGTCCGGGCTGACCGGCGCGGTGCGCGCGTCGACGGTGACGCTGGCGCAGGCCGAGGACATGATCCTGGAGTACGTCGCGGCGTGGGTGCCCGAGGCGCGGGTCGCTCCGCTGTGTGGCAACTCGATCGCCACCGACCGCGGCTTCCTGGCCCGGGACATGCCGCGGCTCGACGCGCACCTGCACTACCGCATGATCGATGTGTCGTCGATCAAGGAGCTGTGCCGGCGGTGGTACCCGCGGGTCTACTTCGGACAGCCGGCGAAGGGACTGGCGCACCGGGCGCTGGCCGACATCCGGGAGAGCATCCAGGAGCTGGAGTACTACCGCAGGTCGATCTTCGTACCGCTGCCCGGGCCGGACGTGGACGCGGCGCGGGAGATTGCCGCGGGGCTCTGACACCGGCGCCGGCCGGATGTGGCTATCATTGCTGGCGCGCGCTGTTCCGCGGCGCGCATGGTGGCTGTAGCTCAGCTGGTAGAGCACCGGGTTGTGGTCCCGGGTGTCGGGGGTTCGAGTCCCCTCAGTCACCCCACTGTGTTCACCCTGTCGGGGTCGGCGTTACGGTCGGCGGCGCGGCCGGCAGGGCGGAGCCTTTCTGGTACTCCTCCCAGCTCAGGCTCCAGTCGGTCCAGCCGTTGCCCTGCTGCAGGGCGCGTTCGGTGCCCTTGATGGTGACGGGGGTACCGACCAGCGTCTGGCTGAAGAGCCACGCGGCGTTCACCATCGACACGTTGACGCAGCCGTGCGAGACGTTGACGTGCCCCTGCTTGTCCTCCGACCAGGGTGCCGCGTGGATGAACTCGCCACCCCAGGTCAGCCGCTGCGCGTACTCGACCGGGGTGATATAGCGGTTGGCCGGGTTGGGGTCGAGGTGGGTGTCGAAGATGGTGTTCCGCAGCTTCTCCATGATGACCGTGGTGCCGCTCGACGACGGCATGCCCGGGCGCCCGAGGCTGACCGGAATCATCTTGATGACCTTGCCGTTCTTGGTCACGGTCATCTGCTTGGTCGCGTTGTCCACGGTCAGGACGACCGCCTCGCCGACGGATGCGACGACGGTGATGTCCGCGCGGCCGTAGAATCCGCCGCCGAGCGCGAGCCCGCCGGTGCCGATGCGGAAGTTCAGCTTCGTACCCGCCTGCCAGAACTTCTGCGGGCGGTAATGCAGCTCGGTGTCGCTGTACCAATGCCAGCTGCCCACCTGGGCCGGCGTCGTGCTGACCCAGAGCCGCCGCTCGACGTCGTCGCGCAGGTCGTCGGGGACGGCCCGGCTGAACCGCAGCACCATCGGCATGCCGACGCCGACCACGTTGTCGTCGCCGATGTTCGACGACACCCGGACCGTGTTGCTGGGCTTGGCCATCGTGGTGAAGCTGCTGGTCGTGGTCGCGGTTTTGCCCTCCGCGCCGGTCGCGGTCACGGTCGTCGTGTAGCTGGTGCCGTACTCCAGGGTGGTGGCCGGTACCCAGGTGGTGGTACCCGGGCGCACCTGGCCCTCAACGACCTTGCCGGCGGTGTCCTTGAGCTCGAAGGTCGCCGAGTTCGCGTTCGCCGTGGCGTACTCGATCTCCACGGACGCGGGCACGTTCGTCGCGTTGGCCTTCGGGTTGGTGACCGTCGCCGTGATCTGCGGACCCTTCGGCTTGTTGTCGCCGTTGTCCTTCCACAGGTTGTTGTCGTGGCTCGAACAGGCCGTGGTGAGGCCGAGGACGCACACGATCAGCAGCGCGGCTATCCGCGGTCTTTGTGGCACGGCTTGACCCCCTCCCCGTCCGTCTTCTCGGGATCCATCGTGCCTTAGAGACGCACGACAGCGAGTCCCGGTTGCGTGCCGTGATGAGGTCCACGGCCGCAACTACGAAATGACGGGATATCAGGGGTATTCCTACTACTTTTCGCCTCTTTTGACGATTGGTTCCTCGGCCGTGCGTAAGCTGGCCGCGGCCGCGATCAGATCCGGATGCGGCAGGGCGCTGCGCTTGAGGAACTGGTCCCACGGTACGTCCCACGCGGTCCAGCCATTGCCCGGCTCCAGTCGCTGCTCGGTGGCGCGGACGACGATCGGGTCACCGATGTGCGTGATCGCGAACAGCCACTCCGCGTTGGACCACGAGATGTTGACGCACCCGTGTGACACGTTTCGGTACCCCTGGTCCTCCTCCGACCACGGGGCCGCATGGATGAACTCGCCGCCCCAGGTCAGCCGCTGGGCGTACGAGACGGGTGCCACGTACCGGTTGCTCGGGTCCGGGTCGTTGCGGGTGTCGAAGACCATGTGCTCGGCCTTGTCCATGATCACCATGGTGCCGCTCGACGACGGGGTACCCGGCTTGCCGAGGCTGACCGGCATGGTCTTGAGCAGCCTGCTGCCCTGGAAGACGGACATCATCTTGGTGGTGTTGTCCACGGTCAGCTCAACCCGGTCCTTGGCCACCCGGACGTCCGCCGCGCGGTCCATATCGCCGTACCGCCCCCCGCCCATCGGCGCGCCCTCCAGCGCCGCGCGTACCGCGATCCGGGTACCCGGCAGCCAGTACGCCGGGCCGCGGTAGAACACCTGGCGATCACCGAACCAGGCC
>DASRRF010000194.1:0-2996 GCA_035695905.1 Micromonosporaceae bacterium
ATTTGAGGTAGCTTTGTCCGGAACCGTCGCGCAACCCGAAGGCATCACCAACCCGCCGATCGACGAGCTGCTCGAGAAGACCTCGTCCAAGTACGCGTTGGTGATCTTCGCGGCCAAGCGGGCGCGTCAGATCAACGCCTACTACAGCCAACTCGGTGAGGGCCTGCTGGAGTACGTCGGCCCCCTGGTGGAGACCACACCGCAGGAGAAGCCGCTGTCCATCGCGCTTCGCGAGATCAACGGGAGTCTGCTCACCGCCGAACCCATCGAGGGCTCCTGATCATCCTCGGGGTAGGTGGCGGGATCGCCGCCTACAAGGCTTGCGAGCTGCTCCGCCTGCTTACGGAGTCCGGTCATCCGGTACGGGTCGTGCCGACCGCCGCGGCCCTGCGGTTCGTCGGGGAACCGACCTGGGCGGCGCTGTCCGGCCAGCCGGCCAGCAGCGATGTCTGGACCACCGCGCACGAGGTCCCACACGTGCGGCTCGGCCGCGAAGCCGAGCTGGTCGTCGTCGCGCCGGCCACCGCCGACCTGCTCGCCCGGGCCGCCCACGGGATCGCCGACGACCTGCTCACCAACGTCCTGCTCACCGCGCGTTGCCCGATCCTGTACGCCCCGGCGATGCACACCGAGATGTGGCTGCATCCGGCCACCCAGGCGAACGTGGCGGTGCTGCGCGAGCGCGGCGCGATCGTGCTGGAGCCCGCGGCCGGCCGGCTGACCGGTGCGGACACCGGCAAGGGGCGGCTGCAGGAACCCTCCGAGCTGTTCTTCGTCGCGGGACGGCTGCTCAGCCGTGGTGGGCTCGCCGCTGATCTCACCGGGCGCCACGTCGTGGTGACCGCCGGCGGCACCCGGGAACCGTTAGACCCGGTCCGGTTCCTCGGCAACCGTTCCTCCGGCCGGCAGGGCTACGCGTTTGCGCGTACCGCCGCCGCCCGCGGAGCCCGGGTCACCCTGATCGCCGCGAACGTCGAGCTGCCCGACCCGGCCGGCGCTGATCTGGTGCGGGTTGGGTCGACCGAGGAGCTGCGCAAGGCGACGCTGGAGGCGGCCGCGGGCGCGGACGTGGTCGTCATGGCGGCCGCGCCGGCCGACTTCCGGCCCGCGGTGGTCGCGCCCTCAAAGATCAAGAAACCCGACGATGGTACGGCGCCAGCCGTGCATCTCGTCACGAACCCGGACATCGCCGCGGAGCTTGGTGCCCGCAAGCCACCCGGTCAGCTGCTCGTCGTGTTCGCCGCGGAGACCGCGCAGACGCCGGACGCGATCGCCAGCGCGCGCGCCAAGCTGGTCCGCAAGAACGCTGACCTGATCGTGGTCAACGAGGTCGGGGTGGACAAGGTCTTCGGCGCGTCCTCGAACGCGGCAACGGTGCTCGGCGCGGACGGCTCCACGACGGTGCTCGATGAGCGGCCCAAGGATGACCTCGCCGACGCCGTGTGGGATCTGGTCCGGGCCCGGTTGGGCTAGCCTTACTGCCGCGACCACATACACTGCCGCGAAGATCGCGCTGACCGAAGGAGCACCGTGGCACGCCGTTTGTTTACCTCGGAGTCGGTGACTGAGGGTCACCCGGACAAGATTGCTGATCAGATCAGTGATGGGGTTCTTGATGCGCTACTTGGCCAGGATCCGCGTAGTCGGGTGGCGGTTGAGACGTTGATTACGACTGGTCAGGTGCATGTGGCTGGTGAGGTGACGACGAAGGCGTATGCGGATATTCCGGTGATTGTGCGGGATACGATTTTGGGGATTGGGTATGACTCGTCGAAGAAGGGTTTTGATGGGGCGTCGTGTGGGGTGAGTGTGTCGATCGGGTCGCAGTCGCCGGATATTGCTCGGGGGGTGGATGCGGCGATTGAGTTGCGGTCGGGTGGCTCGGATAGTTCGTTGGATGCGCAGGGTGCTGGGGATCAGGGGATGATGTTCGGGTTTGCCTGTGGGGAGACGCCGGAGTTGATGCCGTTGCCGATTGCGTTGGCGCATCGGTTGGCCCGGCGGTTGGCGGCGGCCCGTAAGGATGGGACCATTCCGTATTTGCGGCCGGATGGTAAGACGCAGGTGACGATTGAGTATGACGGTTGGGTGCCGGTGCGGTTGCATACGGTGGTGGTGTCGTCGCAGCATGCTCCGGATATTTCGTTGGATTCGTTGTTGACGCCGGATGTGCGTGAGCATGTGATTGGCCCGGAGGTGGAGGGTCTGGGGTTGGCGGTGGATGGGTATCGGTTGTTGGTGAATCCGACGGGCCGGTTTGAGATTGGTGGGCCGATGGGGGATGCCGGGCTGACTGGTCGGAAGATCATTGTGGATACGTATGGTGGGTATGCCCGGCATGGTGGGGGGGCGTTTTCGGGGAAGGATCCGTCGAAGGTGGATCGGTCGGCGGCGTATGCGATGCGGTGGGTGGCCAAGAATGTGGTGGCGGCCGGGTTGGCGGGCCGGTGTGAGGTGCAGGTGGCGTATGCGATTGGTAAGGCGCATCCGGTGAGTTTGTTTGTGGAGACGTTTGGTACGGCCACGGTGCCGGAGGCGCGGATCGAGAAGGCGGTTGGTGAGGTGTTTGATCTGCGGCCGGCGGCGATCATCCGGGATCTGGATCTGTTGCGGCCGATCTATCAGCAGACCGCGGCGTATGGGCATTTCGGCCGGGAGTTGCCGGAGTTCACCTGGGAACGCACCGACCGGGTGGCCGACCTGAAGTCCGCCGCGGGTGCCTGAGCTCGACCCCGGGGTAGACCGCGCGGGAATATGTCACACAGACACATTTATGTCTGCGTGACATGTCGCGCGCAGGTCTGTCACCGCCCCCGCGCTCGTCGCGGCGGGCCGCGGCCAAGCCCGGCCGGGTGGCGGCGCAGCACCTACCGATCGCGCGGGTATCCGTCGACGTAGCGGTGCCGCACCTCGACCGGCCGTTCGACTACCTGGTACCGGCCGAGGCGGACGCTCAGGCGCAGCCCGGCACCCGGCTCCGGGTCAGGTTCTCCGGC
>DASRRF010000195.1:0-6706 GCA_035695905.1 Micromonosporaceae bacterium
TCAAGCCGTGACGCTAGCCGTCTGCGCCGACGTCGGCTCCACGTACACCAAGGTGTCCATTGTGGACGTGGACTCCGGTGCCCTCGTCGACAGTGCGAGCCATTCGACCACTGTGGACACCGATGTCCTGCACGGCTTGGATGCCGCCGTCGCGGCCACCGGCGTACGGGATCCGGCGTACACGTATGTCTGCTCCTCGGCCGGTGGCGGGTTGCGGCTGGCGGTGGTCGGGTACGAGCGACTGGTCACCGCGGAGGCCGGGCACCGGGTCGGGCTGTCCGCCGGTGCCCGGGTGGTGCACGTGGCCGCCGGCCCGCTGGATCGCCTGGCGGTGGCCGCGTTGCGGGCCGACCGGCCGGACGTGGTACTGCTGGTCGGCGGCACCGACGGCGGGGACGCCGAGGTGCTTGTCCACAATGCACACCGGCTGGCCCGGGCCAGGCTGCGGGTACCCGTGGTGGTCGCGGGCAACGCCGAGGCCAGTCCGTCCGTTGTGGACACCCTGACCGCGGCAGGCGTACCGGTCACCGCCGCGGACAACGTACTGCCGCGCATCGGCGAGCTGCACCCGCAGCCGGCCCGGGAGGCGATCCGGGAGGTGTTCCTGCGCCACGTGATCGGCGGCAAGCGACTGTCCCGGGGGCCCCGGTTCGCCGCGCTGGTCCGCGGCGCCACCCCGGACATCGTGCTGACCGCGATCGAGCTGCTCGCCGATGTCCTGCCCGGGGATCTGCTCGCGGTGGATATCGGCGGAGCGACCACCGATGTGTACTCGGTGCTCAGCCCGGACGGCCACCAGGAGGTCGCCGGCATCGCGTGGCACAGCCGTACCGTCGAAGGCGATCTCGGGATGCGGTGGAGCGCGCCCGGCGCGGTGGACGCCGCGCGGGTGGAGCGGCTCGCCGAGGGGGGCCGCGCCCTTGACGAGGCCGCCCGGGTACGGGCCGCCGACCCGGGGTTCCTGCCGGCCACCGCGGCCGACGAGGCGGTCGAGCTGACGCTGGCCGGCCTCGCCGCGACGATCGCGCTGCGCCGGCACGCCCGGGGCGAGCCGGTCGGCGCCGGAGGACCACGGCGCGGCGGCCGGGACCTGCGAGAGGTACGGCTGGTCATCGGCTCGGGCGGGGTGTTGCGGCACGCGCAGGGCTCCGCCGCGGTGGCGATACTGCGCCAAGCGCTGGCCGACCACGGCGGCGGCTGGGCCGTACCACGGGATGCCCGGGTGGTGCTCGACGCCGATTACGTGCTCGCCGCGGCCGGTCTGTTGGCCGCGGAGCACCCCGCCGCGGCGCTCGGATTGCTGCGCGGATGGCTACGCACCGAGCAGGCGATCTCGCACTGAGACAGAAGCTGAGACACGCCAAGGACGACACGCCGGTAGCCCGTGATCGACTCCGTGGAACCGGTTGACAGGCACCGGGGCGCAGCGCGTACCTTCGTTGAGTCCTACTTCGGGAAGCGGCTGAGTTCACTTTGCCCCTTCGCCTGCTGGCCGAGCGGCGCGCATGCCCTGCCGCAGCGGCCAGGTCCAGCGGGCGGGGGTCGGTGGGGCACGAACCAAGGCGCACGACCGGTGTTCGGGCGGGGGTAGGCGCGGCCAGTAGACAACGGCGCGGCGTGGGCAGCCAGTCCACGGTGTGTCGGTCCGAAGGTCGTGGCGATTCGTTGCCGCACCGGCCCGGTAGGGCCAGGAAGCGCGGGGCGCGGTCAACTCAGACCGCGCCCCGATTTCTCGTCCGGGGCTTGATACGGCACTGTTTGAGGGTGAGATCGTTCGCAGCCCGAGCAGCCCGAGCACGAGTCGCCGCTGCCGCCGGTGCCGGGGTGGCGCTGTTGCTCGCGTTCCCGCCGTACGGGCTGTGGTGGCTGGCCCCGATCGGGGTGGCCCTGCTGGCGATCGCGGTGCACCGTTGCCGCCCCCGGGTCGGTGCGGCCCTCGGTCTGCTGACCGGCCTGGTGTTCTTCCTGCCGCTGCTGGGCTGGACCGCCCGGTTCGTGGACGTGCCGCCCTGGTTGCTGCTGGCCGGGCTGGAGGCGGCGTACCTCGGGCTGCTGGGCGCGGCCGCGGCGTACGCGAGCCCGCTCGTGGACCGGTACCGCTGGACCTGGCCGTTGGTGACCGCCGTGCTCTGGGTGGCGCAGGAGGCGCTGCGCGACCGTACCCCGTTCGGTGGCTTCCCGTGGGGCCGGCTGGCGTTCAGCCAGGGCGACTCGCCGCTGTTGCGGCTGGCCGGTGCAGGCGGCGCGCCGCTGGTCACGTTCGGGGTCGCGCTGGCCGGCGGGCTGCTGGCCGGCGGGCTGCTCGCCGCGGCTGCGTACCGGCCGGCCGCGTACCGGCCGGCCGCGGACCGACCGGCGGTGTACCGGAGCGCACTGCTCACCGCGGCCGGTGCGGTCGTGGTCGTGCTCGCCGGGTTGGCGCTGCCGGTGGCCCGTCCGGCGGGTACCCCGGTCATCGTCGCGGTGGTCCAGGGCAACGTGCCCCGGCTCGGCCTGGACTTCAACGAGCAGCGCCGGGCCGTACTGGACAACCACGTGAGCGCGACGCTGGCGCTGGCCGACCGGGTGGCCGCCGGGCAGCAGCGCCAGCCGGATCTCGTGGTGTGGCCGGAGAACTCGTCGGACATCGACCCGTTGCGTAATCCCGACGCGGGCGCCCGGATCGATCAGGCGGCCCAGGCGATCCGCGCGCCGATTCTGGTCGGTGCGGTACTGGTCGGCCCGGCGGAGGGCGCGGTGCGCAACGTCGGGCTGGTCTGGCAGCCGGGGTCGGGCCTCGGTGCGATGTACACCAAGCGGCATCCCGTCCCGTTTGCGGAGTACATGCCTTGGCGTCCGGTACTCGGCCGGCTGGCCCGGATGATCGCCGCGCAGGCCGACCTGCTGCGCAACGACTTCGTCGCCGGTGGCCCGCCCGGCGTCCTCCAGGTCGGCCCGGCGGTGGTCGGCGATGTGATCTGCTTCGAGGTGGCGTACGACTCGGTGGTGCGCGACACCGTGCTGGGCGGCGCGCAGCTGCTGTCCGTGCAGACGAACAACGCCACGTTCGACGAAGCGGAGGCGCGCCAGCAGCTCGCCATGGTCCGGCTACGCGCGGTCGAGCACGGCCGGGACGCGCTGATGGCCTCCACCGTCGGGATCTCCGCGTTCGTCACCGCGGACGGCAAGGTACATGACGCCACCGAGTTCGACACCCGGGCGGTCATCGTCCGCCAGCTGCACTTGGGCTCCGGACGTACGCTTGCCACAAGGCTCGGGGCCGGTCCGGAGGCGGGACTGACCGTCGCCGCGGTCGGGGTGATCGTGGCCGCCGCGGTGCTGCGGCGCCGGCGCAGAGCCTGACGAGGAGGTACCCATGCGCCGCTTTCCCATCGCGGTTCTGGCCGTGTTCGGCCTCGCCGTCGCGGAGATCGCCGTACTGGTACTGGTGGTCAAGGCGATCGGCCTCGGCTGGGCGCTGCTGTTGATGCTGGCCACCTCGCTGCTCGGCGGCTGGCTGCTGCGTCGCGAGGGCTCCCGCGCCTGGCGCCGGTTCCGGGACGCGGCCCAGGCCGGCCGCCCACCCGGTGGTGAGGCGAGCCGGGGCCTGGTCGGCCTGCTGTCCGCGCTGCTGCTGGCGGTACCCGGGTTCCTCACCGACCTGCTCGGTCTCGCGTTGCTGGTACCGCCGGTCCGGACCGGTGCCGCCGGCCTCGTGCAGCGCTCGGCCGAGCGCCGGCTGTCACCCTCCGTCGTGGGCGATCTGTTCGGGCCCCGACGGGTACGGGTGAACGTCGGGCGCGACGGCCCGGAGCCTTCCGGTGCCGAACCGGTCATCGAGGGCGAAATCCTCGATTAGTAGACCTCGACCGACAGACTGAGCCGCCGCCGGGTAAGCCCGGCGGCGGCCGTGTGGTTATCTGGCGCCGGTGCGGCTAGGCAGAGCGGCCGCGCCGGGCGCGGACCTCTTCGAGACGCTCGGCCAGGATGTCCTCCAGCTCCGGGATGGAGCGGCGCTCCAGCAGCATGTCCCAATGGGTACGCGGCGGCTTGACCTTCTTCTGCTCGGGCTCGCTGCCGTCGACCAGCCGCGCCACGGAGCCGTCGTACTTGCATTCCCAGGTCATCGGAACCTCGGCGTCGACGGCGAAGGGCACCTCGAAGCGGTGGCCCTTGGCGCAGAGGTACTCACGGGTCTGTCGGGGCGCCAGCTCGGTGTTGCGGTCGGACTCGTAGCTGACAGCTCCCAGGCGGCTCCCGCGCAGCATGCGCTCGCCCATGATCCGTTCTTCCCCTTCGGGTCGTTGTGCTTGTGTGGTGGTGCCCTGTGCAACGACCGGGTTCGGTCTGACAATTCCCCCGCGCTTTGTCTAGTAGACGCCGCAAGGGTAGCGGCCCGTCGGTCGGCGTGAGCTACCTCACCCAAACAGGGAGGGTGCGATAACGTCGTTTCAGGAAGTTTACGCCTAAAGGTGGCGATAGGCGGCCGCGGCCGGCCGGTGGCACTTACCTGGCTACCGCTCCGCCGGCGCGGTGGTCCGCTCGCGGTGCGTGGTGGCCGCGGCCAGACCGGCGGCGAGCTGGCCGAGCTGGTCGGTCAACTGGTCGGCGCGCACCCGGGCCCGATCCCGCTCCGCCTCCACCGCCGACAGTCGGGCGGCCAGCTCGGCGACCCGGGACTCGGCCCGGGCACCGGCCTGCACCGCGTCGTCGCGATCCCGCAGCGCGGCCACCGCCTCGGCGCGCGCCGCGTCCCGGTCGCGCTCGGCGTCGCGTACCGCTGCCGCTGCTTGTGTATGTGCGGCCTGGACCTGCGCCTGCGCGGCCTCGGCCCGCTGGTCGGCCGCTGCCCTGGCCAACGTTGCCTGCTGGACCCGGTCGAGCGCCTCCTCCGCGGCCCGGTTGGCGCGTTCCGCCAGCGCGGTCGCCGCGTCGCGTTCCTGGGTCAGGTCGGCCTCGCGGCGGTGCGCGGCGTCGCGTTCCCGGCGGGCGCCCGCCGCCTCCGCCCGGGCCGTGTCACGGTCCCGTTCGGCCTGGGTCCGTAGCGCCTCGGCCGCCGTCGCCGCCTGCCGAGCCTCGTCGCGGGCGGCCTCGGCGGCGGCGGTACGGCGTTCCGCCTGCTCGGCCACCTCGCTCGCGGCACCGGCCCGAGCCTGGGCGGCCCGCGCCTCCGCGGCCGAGCGCTCAACGTCCACAGTGGACTGCCGGGCGGTCGCGACCGCGCGGTCGGCCTCACCGCGGGCCTCGTCGCGTTCGGTGTGCGCGGCGGCGATCTCGGCGGCAGCCTCCGCCCGTACGTCGGCGAGCTGGCGCTCCACCCCGGCGGGGGAGAGCTCGGCGTGCAGTGCCTCGGTCAGCGTGTCCACCAGCTGGTCGAGCCGGTCCACCACCTCGAAGGTACGGGCGACGTGGCCGGCCAGGCCGGGCGCACCGCGCTGGCGCATCCGCACGTTGCGGGAGGCGCGCTGGCACTCGCCGTCGTTGTCCCGGCAGTACCGGAATGGCCGCCCCGCGCCGACCCGCTGGGTCACCGGCCGTCCACAGTGGGCACACGGGCGAACGTCCTCGGTCACGGTTGCCCAGTGTACGGCCGAACAGCGCGTTCCCCCGTGCGCTACGCGGTCCAGTCTGCTCGGCGGCCCAGGTAGTTGAGCAGCGAGGTCACATCGTCCGTAGCGGACGGCGGCTCAACCGCCGGTCCGAAGGCGAAGCCACGCAACGGTTCCGCCAGAGTGTCCGCGATGGGACGCAGCGCCCGCGCCAACGACGGCGTCAGCGGCGACGGCTGTCCGGTCGCGACGGCAATGTCCCAGGCATGGACCGCGGCATCGAGCGCGGCCGCGTCCACCGCCAGCTTGGCGGTCAGCGCGAACGGAGGTACCGGCACCGGTACGTCCACATCGGATGGATCGACCGCGGCGAAGGCGGCGGCGGAGCTGGCCAGCGCGGGCTCCAGCAACTGGGCCGCGGTGGCATCGAGCGAGCCGGACGGAGCGAACGGATCGTACTCGGGACCCGGCCCGCCGGTCAGTTTCGCGGCGTAGGCGAGCTGATCCCCGGCGGCGTGCTGGAGCACCTGGGCGACATTCCATAGCTCACACGGGGTCGGTTGCTGCCACCCGTCAGCCGGAACCTCCGCGACAACGCTTCGCAGCGCCTGGTGAGCGTCGATCAGCACATCCAACGTGGTGTCAGTCATGATCCGATACTAGCGTCGGCGCCGGGCGGGGCGGATCACCAGGACACCAGGCAGAATGGATGACCGGCCGGGTCGGCGAAGACCTGGAACCGCTCACCGCCACCGCCGAGCTGGGTCGCGCCGATCGCGAGCACCTTCTCCCGGGCGGTGTCCAGGTCGTCAACCCGCACGTCGAAGTGCATCTGTTGGGGCGGGTCGCCGTCCGGCCAGCCAGGAGCCCGCAGCCCCGGCGCGCGCTGGAAGGCGACCCCCGGCCGGTCCGGCGCGTCGCCGATGACCACGAAGTCACCGTCGTCCTGCACCCGGACCATGCCGAGTAGTTCCTGGTAGAACGCCGCAAGGGCAGCGGGGTCCGGGCAGTCGATGATGAGGCCGTGCCAGCGTCCGATCATGCCGGCCATCCTGCACGTGGGGTACGACACTAATTATCGAATTATCAATATCAGTTATCCAGTAATGCCATGCTGGGTTCACGGCGGCGCCCGATGGCGTACACCATAATGACAGTTATGAAGCGTAAGGATTCGG
>DASRRF010000196.1:0-2197 GCA_035695905.1 Micromonosporaceae bacterium
TCCCGCTCGTTGGGCTTGGCCATGAACGTGATGGACAGGCCCTCCTGGGCCGCGATCTCCTTCGCCCCGTTCTTGTAGACAACATGGTTGTCGGCGCACTGCAACGCCTCGGCGTACCGGAACGCAACCTCGTGTTGGCCGAGATTGCACTCCCCCTTCGCGCTCTCCGGTGTCAGTCCGGCGCCGGCCATCTCGGTACGGATCCGGTGCAGCAGCGGCTCGACCCGCGCGGTGCCGAGCAATGAGTAGTCCACGTTGTACAGGTTGGCCGGCGTGAGGTCCCGGTAGCCGCGCCGCCACGCGTCCTCGTACGAGTCGCGGTAGACGACGAACTCCAGCTCGGTACCGGCGTACGCGCGCAGCCCGTGGCCGGCGAGCCGAGCGAGTTGGCGTTTGAGGATCTGGCGTGGCGAAGCGGAAACCGGCGTGCCATCGGCCGGCCCGCCCGGGTCGAGCACGGCGAGATCCGCCATGACGAACGCCGTGGACGGGTGCCAGGGCAGCCGGCGCATCGTGGTGAAATCCGGCACCATCGCGAAGTCACCGTACCCACTGTCCCAGGAGGACATCGCGTACCCGTCGACGGTGTTCATCTCGACGTCGACCGCGAGCAGGTAGTTACACCCCTCCGAACCGTGCGGCACCACCTCGTCGAGGAAGTGGGTTGCGTGGAACCGCTTGCCCTGTAGCCGGCCCTGCATGTCGACGATGCCGAGGACGACCGTATCCACGTTGCCGGTCTCGACTCCGACTCGCAGCTCCTCCAGGGTGAGCATCGGTGACTCCTCCACACTCGTGCTCGGCCGGATCCACACGCGAGGCGGACGCGCCGGGCCGATAAAGGTCTACTCCTGATCCATTAGTCAGTCAATCATCCAAGCAGGCCGCGGAGCAGCTCCGCCGTACCATCACAATGCTCCTCCATGGCGAGCCGGGCGGCAGCCGCATCGCCGGCCAGGATGGCATCCACGATACGGGCGTGCTGGGCGTCGGAGTGGTCCAGGTTGCGCGGAAGCACCGGGATCGCCGCGAGCAGCCCGTCCAGGGTGAGCTGCACGTCGGCCACTGCGGCGGCCAGCGATGGGCTCCCGCCGGCAACCGCGATCGCCATGTGCAACCGCGAGTCGTTGACCCGCCGGGTGGCCGGGTCGCGGTCCCGGGAGGCGACCAGACAGGCGACCAGATGCTGCCGGTCGGTGGCGGAGAGGGTACGCCGGGCGGCCAACGACGCGGCCCCGCCCTCGAGCACCCGCCGGTAGTCCAGCGCGTCATGCAGCGCCGCGCCCATCTCCCGGGCCAGCTGGGTAGCGGCTCCCGCACTGCCCGGTACGCGGGTCCGGCCCGGATGAGCGACGCGTGCCGGCCGTCCGGGCCGCGCGCCCGCGACTGCCGGCGCCGCTGCCGGCTGACCCGAAACACGCGTCGCCGGTCGACCGGTGGCGGGCGTCGCCGGTTGACCCGCCACAGACGCTGCCGCGGCGGCGCGCCGGGCGCTCGCGAGCGCCGACGCGCGGGCGCCCCGCCCCACGGACCCGGAGGCACCGGGACCCACGGCACCGGACCGGGACACCACGAACGTGCCGCCGGTCCGGCCCCGGCGCGACTCCAGAAAGCCGGCCTCGCGCAGCGCCCGGATCGCCTCGCGCAGCGTCACCCGGCTGACCTGCAGCCGTTCAGCCAGCTCCCGCTCGGCCGGCAACCGATCCCCCTCGGCAACCATGCCGAGCTTGATGGCCTGGGCCAGCCGGGCCACCGTGATCTCGAAAGCGTTGCCGCCGCGCACCGGCCGCCACATGGGTGCAGCGGGAAGCACGCGGTCGGCATCGCTGTCCACATTGGACCGGCGCCCGGCGCCGTTGGCTGGCATTTCGCCGTACCCCCAGAAATAGACGGTTGGCCCGCGCCGCGACGACTCGGGACGGACACTACCCGGTCTGCGCCGCCGGCTCGTCGACGGTACGGCGGGGGCCGGTGAACCAGTGCCGGGCCGAGATCACCCACCACAGGGCGACGAACAGGATCACGCCACCCACGGCGATCGGCGCGTAGTTCACCGCCGACCAGGTGAAACCGTCGGTGAACGGGACGCCGGCCGGTGAGATCGGCAGGATGAAGTAGATCGAGATCACGATGATTTCGATCGACGCGATCCAGCCGAGCAGCTTGTACTTCGGGCCGAGGGTCCACGGGCCGGGCA
>DASRRF010000197.1:0-5326 GCA_035695905.1 Micromonosporaceae bacterium
CAGCGTTGCCGTCAAACCGGCCTCAGCGCGCCCGGAAAATGAAACGGCCTGGACGTTTGTCCAGGCCAGATGGGGTGGAGCTGAGGGGACTCGAACCCCTGACCCCCACACTGCCAGTGTGGTGCGCTACCAGCTGCGCCACAGCCCCATCAATGCCCAGCCGCCCGGACACTCGCGCAATCCTACACATCGCGGCCGGACGGGTCACCACGCGCCCCGCGGGTTCGCCGGACCCCGAGCTCAGTTCAACGACACGTCCAGCGGGAAGATCGCGACGGCGGCCATGATGCCGCCCTGCCGGCGCAGCACCATCGGCCACAGATCCTCTGGCCGGGGTACGAAGGCATCCCCGGGCAGCGCATCGAAGACGAACCACGAACCCGAGGCGATCTCCGCCTCCAGCTGGCCGGCGGCCCATCCCGCGTACCCGGCGAAGACCCTGACCCCGTCCACGGTCTCCCGCAGCGTGTCCGGATCCCCGGACAGGTCCACCGTGCCGATCAGCCCGGAGACGCGATGGAAGCCCTGCTCAGGCGGGTGTACCCCGGGCCTGGTACGGGCCAGGCAGATCGCCGACTCCGGCTGCACCGGCCCGCCCTCGAAGACCACCGCCGGATCGCGGGCCAGCACTCCCCATCCGCCGAGTACCTCGGCCACCGGCACCTCGGTCGCCCGGTTCAGCACGACGCCGAGCGCGCCGCCCTCTTCGTGCGCCACCAACAGGACGACCGTACGCTCAAAATTGGGGTCCCGCAGGGCAGGCGTCGCGACCAGCAGTTGCCCGGTCAGCGACTGCATCGCCTGCCCTCCGACCATTCCGGGTTCGCGGTGCACGATCGCCGCCGCTACTCGGGTGCGCCCACACAGAACACGGTGCCCTCCGGGTCGGCGAGCACCGTCCACGCGTACCCGGGTACCGCATGCTTCTCGTCCACGATCGTCGCGCCCAGCTTCGTCAACCGCGACACCTCCGCTGCCCGATCGTCCGTACTCAGATCGAGGTGTACGGCGTTCTTACCCACTCGCGGTTCGGGCACCCGTTGGAGCCCGAGCCGTGGACCGCCGCCGCCCGACCCTGCCTGCAGGACGATGTACTCGTCGGACCCGAAGAGCACCTCGTATCCGAGCGCCTGGGTCCAGAAGTCAACCAGCTTCCGCGGGTACGCGCAGTCGATGGTCACCATTCCAACGGTCAACGCCATGCCTCGCACCATAGCTTGCGACCGGCCTCCCGGTTAGGGTCTGCACGTGGCAACGACAGCCGATATCGCCGTCATCGGTGGCTCCGGCCTGTACGCACTGCTGGACAGTGCCACCGAACATCCGGTCGACACGCCGTACGGTGCACCATCCGACCCCATCACGATCGCCGAGGTCGCCGGCAGGCGGGTCGCCTTCCTGCCCCGACACGGCCGCGACCACCGCTATCCACCGCACCGCATCCCGTACCGCGCGAACCTCTGGGCCCTGCATTCACTCGGTGTCGGCCAGGTCCTGGCGCCCTGCGCAGTGGGCGGCCTGCAACCGCACCTCGGAGCCGGTGCGTTCGTCGTTCCGGACCAGGTCATCGACCGCACCACCGGCCGGCTCCAGACGTTTAACGACAACGGCGCGGTGCACGTCAGCTTCGCCGATCCGTACTGCCCGATCGGGCGTGCCACCGTGCTGGCCACGGCACAGCAGCGTGGGCTGGACCCGGTCGACGGAGGCACCATGGTGGTCATCGAGGGACCGCGCTTCTCGACCCGCGCCGAGTCCCGGTGGTACGCCGCTGCCGGTGGTGCTGTCGTGAATATGACAGGTCACCCGGAGGCGGTACTCGCTCGCGAACTCGCGCTGTGCTACACGGCAATCGCGCTCGTCACGGACCTCGACGCCGGCGTGGAGGGCGGGCACAGCGTCACGCAGGAGGAGGTGTTCCGGGTCTTCGGGGAGAACACCGCAAAGCTGCGCGAGTTGCTTTTCGACGTCATCGCCCGGCTGCCGCTGACCCGCGACTGCCCGTGCCCGCACGCGCTGGACGGAATCATCACCTAGACCGCGGGCAGCCGCACCACGAAGCGACACCCTCCATTGACATTCATCACCGCGACAGAACCGTCGTGCGCGGACACCAGACCGCGCACAATCGCCAGGCCCAGTCCCCCGCCGCCGGCGACCCGCGCGCCGTCGGGTGTGCTCGCTCCAGCGGGGGTACGGGCAACCTCACCGCGAAACGCCACATCGAACACCCGCGGCAAGTCGGCTTCCGGGATCCCGCCGCACGCGTCCGTGACGGCGAGCCACCCACCGCCCTCGTCGCGGCCCCCGCTGACCGTCACCGTCTGGTCCATCGGGGTGTGCCGGATTGCGTTGCGCAGCAGGTTCGCGACGATCCTGGAAAGCTCCGGTTCGCTTCCGCGTACCGTCGGCCAGGCTCCTGGCGCGGCGACCAGCCGCACCCGCTTCGCGGCCGCAACCGGTGCGGCGGACGCGACCGCATCGGAGACCACGTCGCCGAGTGCCACCGCGGCGAGGGTGAGCCGCAGCGCACCGGCGTTGATTCTGGACAGCTCGAAGAGGTCGTCCACCAGACCGGCCATCCGATCTGTCTCCACCCGGATCCGGCGGTGATAGTCGGCAACCGTGGCCGGATCGGCGACCACTCCGTCCTCCAGTGCTTCGGCCATGGCCCGCAAACCCGCCAACGGGGTACGCAGGTCGTGCGACACCCAGGCGACCAGATCCCGCCGGCTCGCCTCGATCCGGCGTTCGCGGTCCCGCGCTTCCGCTGCCCACAACGCCTGTGCGGCCAACCGCCGGCCGGTCAGCAACGCGACGCCGAGGCTCACCGCGCCGGCCACCCCGAGCACGATGAGCAGTACGTTCACGTCGTGTGCGGAAATGAACATCTCCAGCGCCGCACCGAGCACTCCGACGAGCACGGCGACGACCGTGACGGCGAGCAGGACACAGACCACAACGGTGACCGATCGCCCGCGCAACCGGCGCAGAAACAACGCACCGAGACCGGCGACGACCAGCGAACCGCTCAGCGCAATCAGGAACGTAATCAGCAACTCAAGCATGCTCGTACCGGTATCCCACGCCCCATACGGTCACGATCCGGCGTGGCTCCGCCGGGTTGTCCTCCACCTTCTCGCGCAACCGTCGTACGTGGACGGTCACAGTGGACTGATCGCCGAACGTCCAGCCCCACACGGCTTCCAGCAACTCCGCGCGACGGAACGCGCGGCCCGGGTTGCGCAACAGGTACCCGAGCAGATCGAACTCGCGTACGGTCAGCGCCAGTTGCGCGCCGCGCAGGCTGGCGATCCGCCGGGCCGAATCCACCACCAGGTCTCCGTCGGTCAATACGTCATCCCCGGCCGGAGTGGGCGGCCGGCCGGCCCGGCGTAACACGGACTGCACCCGCAGGGTGAGTTCCCGCGGCGAGAACGGCTTTGTGACGTAGTCATCGGCGCCCAGCTGCAAACCGAGCACCCGATCCGACTCCTCACCGAGCGCGGTCAGCATGACGATCGGCACATCCGCGTCGCGCTCCCGCAGCCGGCGGCATACCTCCAGGCCGTCCACCCCGGGCAACATCAGGTCGAGTACGACGAGATCCGGCCGCTGCGCCCCGAATGCATCCAGTGCCGCCGCTCCGTCCGCCGCAAGCGCGACGGTCAGCCCGGCGTGCTCCAGATAGCGGCGTACCACGTCGCTGACCGTCGGGTCGTCGTCCACGACGAGGATGCGCTGGCCTTGTTTCACGCACCGAGCCTACGGCGGCGAGCGGCGGATCCGGGCCGCCGTCAGGGATCTGTAAGAGCTCACCGGTTCGTCAGGGTGAGCGGCGCACCGCCGGCGGCGTCCAGGACCACCCGGGCACCCAGCGGCGCAGCCAGCGTCACGGTGACCGGCGCCAGCTTGAGGATCAGGATGCATGGGCCACTGTCGCTATGTACGGTGCCACCCAGGACGACCGCGTCGGCCGTCTCGTAGAACAGCGGCCGGATGTCCTTGTCACACGCGCCGACGCCGAGCGTGAAGTCCACTGTGGCCCCGCGTACCCCGGTCAGCTGCTGCGCCGAGACCAGACCGGGTGGCTGCGGGCCGGGCGGCACCGACGGACTGGGCAGCGGGGTCATCGCGGACGGGACGATCGCCACCCGGGCAACCGGGGCACCGAGCCCGGCGACGGTGAACAGCCACGCGGGCACTGTCGCCTCCCCGCGACTGGTCCGCAGTGTCGTGGTGCCCAGCCTCACCGCGGTCACCGTCAACGTCGTGCAGTCCGGCGAGACGGGCGAACTCGTGGGCGTATCCGGAGCGGTGCCGGTCGGCGCCGGCGACTTCGCCGGGTCCACTGTGCACAGTGGGTCGCCCTGATCCAGGGCCGCGTACGCATCCCGCGCGCTGATCAGCGACACGTTCATGGTCCCGCTCGGGAACCGTACCGTCCCATCCGGTGGCCGGCTGGCCGGCAGCTCCGTGCGCAATGCGTACCATCCGGATTGGAAGGCGATCTTCGAGCTGTCCGCCGGAAAGCCTCCGGCCGGCGCGATCGTCAGCTCCTGAAGCGGTACCAGGCCGGTACGCCACGCGCCGCCCACCGCGGTCGACCGCCAGGCATCGGCGACCGCGCGGGCCCGCGCGGTGAACGCGGACGTCGGGTCGGTCGAATCGCCCGCAGCGCCCTGGGCACCGGCGCAGCCAGCGGTGACGAGAGCGGTCAGTACGACGAGGACGGTCGGTCGACGCATGCCGGTTGGACGCGCTCAGCGCCGTACCGGTTTCACGTCTCCCCGCCGATGTCGGTGGCGTACGCCTCATAAACCAGGTCCGCGCCGCGCTGGCGGTGCCGGGCGAGCAGCCGCAGCACCTCGTTGGCGCGGCGGCGGAGGCGCTCGGTGTCACTCGCCTGCGCCCGGGCGGCCAGCACCTCGAGATGGTCGCGCAACGCGGCGTGCTCGCGGATCAGCACCCGTACCCCCCGAGTCAACCGCGGCGCGTGGTCCAGCAGCTCGGCGTAGAGGCCATCGGGACCCTCGGTCAGGACCACGTGTTCGCCGAACGCCTCGGACAGGCCGCGCAGCCGATCGATCACCCGCTCGCGCCACCGCGGGTCCCGGGCCGGTACGGCCAGCGCCGCCTCGAATGCCTGGATGGTCTGCAACAGCTCGGCGCGGTGACGGCGCGCGGTGGCGAACGAACTGCCTGTCGTCGAGTGCTGGACTGCCGGTCTGGTCACGGTGGGCACCTCCTGCGCATCAGGGCTCGCCGCGTCTATCTAAGGGATGGTCCGCGCTGCGCCCGCGGCGTGTCCACCCTTTGGTTAGCG
>DASRRF010000198.1:0-5442 GCA_035695905.1 Micromonosporaceae bacterium
CACCCGCGCGGCAGTGAGTACGCCGACCTGCTCCGCCGGATCAAGCACGCCGGCCTGCTCGAACGGCGGATCGGCTACTACCTGACGAAGATCTCGGTCACCGGCGTGCTGTTCGCCATGGGCTGGGCCGGTTTCGTACTCCTCGGTGACTCGTGGTGGGCGCTGCTGATCGCGGTCTTCCTGGCGGTGATATTCACCCAGATCGGCTTCATCGGCCACGACGCAGGGCACCGGCAGATCTTCCGGTCCCGGCGGGCCAACTACGTGGTCGGGCTGCTGCACGGAAATCTGGCCATCGGGTTGAGCTACGGCTGGTGGGTGGATAAGCACAACCGGCACCACGCACACCCCAACCAGGAGGAAAGGGATCCCGACATCGGGGTCGGCGCGCTCGCTTTCACTACCGATCAAGCGTCCCGAAAGCGCGGCGTGCCCCGGTTCATCGCCCGACACCAGCGGTACCTGTTCTTCCCGCTGCTGATGCTCGAGGCGGTGCAGCTGCACGTGGCGAGCATCCGTACCCTGATCCGGCCCGGCATACGGCACCGGATCTGGGAGACCGCACTGCTCGGCCTGCACATCGGCGGATACCTGGCCGCGGTGTTCCTGGTGCTCTCGCCGATCAAGGCGTGCGTGTTCATCGTCGTCCAACAGGCGTTGTTCGGTCTCTACCTGGGCTGCTCCTTCGCGCCGAACCACAAGGGCATGCCGATCCTGGAGGCCGACGACCGGACCGACTTCCTGCGCCGGCAGGTTCTCACCTCCCGCAACGTACGCGGTGGTCCGGTAGTCGACTTCCTGCTCGGCGGGCTCAACTACCAGATCGAGCACCACCTCTTCCCGAGCATGCCCCGGCCCAACCTGCGCCGGGCGCAGAGCGTCATCCGGGCGTTCTGCCATCGGCACGGCCTGGCGTACTGCGAGACGACCCTGTTCACCTCGTACGCCACCGCGCTGCGGCACCTGCACAAGGTCGGGGACCAACTACGCAACACCGCGCCAGCCTGACCGGTGAGCACCGACGATCGCCGGAGTCGGCTCTGGGCGCGGCTGGTCGAGGATGCCCGCGGCGACCTGGTGTCGGTGCGGCATGTGTGCGCGGTGACCGTGGTCGCCAGCGGCGTGGATGGGGTCGCCATGGTGCTCGCCGTCGGCTCCGCTGTACGCGAGACGGTGTGCGCCACCGACGAGATGGCGGCGGACGTGGCCGGGCTGGCGTTGACCGTGGGAGAGGGGCCGGCCACCGATGCGTTCACCGACTCCCGGCCGGTGCTGGCCGCGGACCTGACCGAGCCGGACTATCTGCGCCGCTGGCCGATCTTCGCGCCGGCCGCGACCCGCGCCGGGGCCCGTGCGGTGTTCGCGTTGCCGTTGCAGGTCGGCGCGATCCGGCTGGGCGTACTCGAGCTGTACCGCAGGCTGCCCGGCGGGCTCGGCCGGTGGCAGCTAACCGACGCGCTGGTGCTGGCGGACGTCGCCTGCTTGGTCCTGCTGGACGGCGCGGATGGCCGCCCACCGCCTAAGCCGATCTTCGACCGGCACCCCGAGATCCACCAGGCCACCGGGATGATCATTGTGCAGCTGGGCGTGAGCGCCGAGGTGGCCTTCATCCGGTTACGGGCCTACGCCTACGCACGGGACCGGCGCCTGGTCGACGTGGCCGCCGACGTGGTTGCCCGCCGGCTGCGGTTCGAGCGGGAGCCGAACGGTTACCGTAGTGGCCGACAATAGGGTGTGGCAGGGGGTGACGGTATGGCCAGGACGCACCTGACCGACGTGTTCGTCGAGATGGCCGACACGCTCGTCGACGAGTTCGACATGATCGACTTTCTGCACCTGTTGACCACGCGATGCGTCGAGTTGCTGGACGTGGCGGCGGCCGGGCTCCTGCTCGTCGACCAGCACGGCGCGCTGCAGGTGGTGGCCGCGTCAAGTGAGCGGACCCGGCTGCTGGAGCTGTTCCAGCTGCAGACCGACCAGGGGCCGTGCGTGGACTGTTTCCGTACCGGCCAACCGCTGTCGGTCGCCGACCTGTCCGCCGCCGCCGGGCGCTGGCCGCACTTCGTTGCCGCCGCCGCGGAGGTGGGCTTCTCGGCGGTGCATGCCCTACCGATGCGGTTACGGCAGGAGGTGGTCGGCGCGCTGAACCTGTTCGACACGAGTCCGGGGACACTGGCCCCGAGCCGGTTGCGGATCGGTCAAGGCCTGGCCGACGTGGCCACCATCGGTCTGCTGCAGGAGCAGGCCATCCGCCGCCGGGAGACCCTGGCCGAGCAGTTGCAGACCGCGCTGAACAGCCGGATCATCATCGAGCAGGCCAAGGGCGTACTCGGCGAGCGTCTGGGTCTGGACATGGACCAGGCGTTCACGCTGTTGCGGGACACCGCCCGCAGCCAGAGCCGGCGCCTCGCCGAGCTCGCCGCGGCGGTCGTAGGCGGTTCCGAGCAGATTCTGGTGCCGCCGCACGCTTGACATCCGGCCACCCGGACGGCCACACTCTTCCACTAATTGATTAGTGGAAGAGTGTGATAATGATCAGCTTCTACCTGGACAAGGGCTCCGGGCTGCCCACCTATGTTCAGCTGGTTCAGCAGGTCAAACAGGCATTGCGGCTCGGCCTGCTGCGCACCGGGGACCAGCTGCCGACCGCCAGCGAGGTCGTGGACCAGCTGGCGATCAACCCGAACACCGTGCTCAAGGCGTACCGCGAGCTGGACCGGGAGGGCCTGGTGGTGGCCCGGCCGGGACAGGGCACGTTCGTGGCACAGACCCTGGGCGACGCACCGGCGACCGCGTACCGCGCGCTGCGCCGGGACCTGACCCGGTGCGTCCGCACAGCGCACGCCGCCGGCCTGGACGTCGAGGACATCCGCGCGGTGTTCACCGCCGTGATGCACGAGACGTCACGGGGACAGGTCGCATGAGCTCGCCCGCGCTGCAGACCCAGCTGTTGAGCAAACGGTACCGGCGCGTCTGGGCGCTGCGGGACTGCTCGTTGACGGTTGCGCCGGGCCGGGTGGTGGCGCTGGTCGGGCCGAACGGTGCGGGAAAGACCACCCTGCTGCACGCGGCGGCCGGCCTGCTGACCCCGACCTCGGGCACGGTACGGGTGTTCGCGGAGGTACCCGGTACGCCACCGGCACTGTCCACTGTGGCGTTCGTGGCGCAGGACAAGCCGCTCTACGACTCGTTCACCGTCGCCCAGCTGGTACGCATGGCGCGCGGGCTGAACCGGCAGTGGGACCGCGCGCTCGCGGCACGCCGGCTGGCGGCACTGGAGATCCCGTTGCGCCGGCGGGCCGGCCGGCTCTCCGGCGGGCAGCAGTCGCAGGTGGCGTTCACCCTCGCCGTTGCCAAGCGCCCACGGCTGTTGTTACTCGACGAGCCGCTGGCCAACCTCGACCCGCTGGCCCGCACCGACTTCATGCGGGAGTTGATGGGTACGGTCGCCGCAAACGGCACCACCGTGGTGCTGTCATCCCACGCGATATCCGACCTGGTCGGCACTTGCGACTGGCTCGTCGTACTCAATCGGGGGCAGGTCCAGGTCAGCGGTGACATCGACGAGCTGCTCGGCGCGCACCACGCGCTCTCCGGTCCGGCCGCGGATCGCCTACCGGACACGGTCGCGGTCATCACCCGCACCGAGTCAGGGCGACAAGCACATCATCTGGTACGCGGCACAGCTCCGGTTGCCGACCCGCGCTGGACGAGTCGCCCGGTCGGCCTGGAAGAGCTGGTGCTCGGGTACCTGCGTGAGCCGGACGCCGCGGCACTGCCCGGGCCGGCACTGACCACCATCGAAGGAGGCGGCTGATGCTCTGGCTCGCGTGGCGGCAACACCGGCTCCAGTTCCTCGCGGTGGCCGCGGTGCTCGCGGCTTTGGCCGTCTACCTCATCCACATCACGCTGCCGATGGTGGGGCCGACCAGGCTCTACCAGACCTGTGTCACCCTCGACACCGACGCCGCGTGCGAACCGTGGAACGAGATCTGGTCGAGATTCGTGGGTGAGCGGAGCGACCTGACCCAGGTCATCGCGCTCGCCAACGTACTGCCCGGACTGGCCGGCGCGTTCTGGGGAGCGCCGCTGATCGCCCGGGAGTTCGAGCGCGGCACCCACCGGCTGGCGTGGACCCAGGGTGTCACCCGCCTTCGCTGGCTCACCGTCAAGCTCGTCGTGCTCGCCTGCGCCGCGGTGCTCGGCGGCACCGCCCAGGCCGTCCTGATGACCTGGGTCGCCGACAACTGGCGGATCAACCAGACCATCAACCGGTTCAACGATCGCATCCTGTTCGACGCCGTGGGCGTCGTGCCGCCGGCGCTGTGGCTGTTCAGCGTCGCACTGGGCACCGCGGTTGGGCTGGTGATCCGCCGTACCACCGCGGCCATGGCCGTCACGCTCGCCGCTCTCGCGCTGGTCCTCATTGGACTCAACTTCGCCAGGCCGCACTACGCTACGCCGGCAACCAGGGTTCCGGTCTACGGGCAGGAAGGCCGGGACATGTATCGCATCACCGAGGAATGGCGACAGGGTTACCTGATCCGCGACCGCGACGGCAAGGCGATCTCGTCGTGGGAAGCCAACGCACTCTGCCCAGCGATGACGGGCGCCGATGAAGCCGTGCGTGACTGCCTCATCGGGCAGGGTGGACAGATGCTGGAGCGGTACCAGCCGGCGGACCGGTTCGCCCGGTTCCAGTGGACCGAGAACGGCATCCTGCTGGCCGGTACCGTGCTGATCGGCGGCCTCACGATCGGCCGGCTGCGACGCCGGGCAGACTGACGTACCACTGCGGCGCAGGCGTCGAGCCGGGAGCGGGCGGTGTCACGCCGGCAGCGGCAGCGGGCAGTGCAGTACGCCGCAGATCATCCGCAGCAGCTCGACCTCGGCCACCGTCGCCTCGCCGTCGTGGCCCACCACCGTGGCCAGGCCGGCCACCAACCGGGCCTTCTCCGGCGGTGCGAGCCCGTCCAGCGCCGGCCAGACCGCGTCCAGCGCAACCACGCCCTGTGCGGGCGGGAAATAGCCCACCTGCCATTCCGGAATCACCTGTGCGAGGCCGGCGGTGAAGGCCCGCGCGGCGGCGCCCGGGTCGGTGTGGCCGGCGTCGGCCAGGACCGCGAGCAGCGTGCCGACCGCGTCCCGGCTGCCGGCCAGGGTACGGCGCCGCACCGGCCACGGCGGTGCGTGGTGTACCGATTCGTAGAGCTCGCGGTGCAGCAGCCGGGACAGGCAGTACTCGAACGCCGTCAACATACCGTCCGCGTAGATCAGCGCGTTCACGGTCTCGCGTACCCGCCCCTGCTCGGCCGGGTGGCGCAGGCGCAGCACCGGGAAGCACAGCTCGGCCAGCGGCAGCCGGATCATCGGGTCCAGGGCGGCGAGGGTGTCCGCCTCGGTCGCCGCCGCGTCCGCAACAACAGCGGAGGTACGCGCCGC
>DASRRF010000199.1:0-13192 GCA_035695905.1 Micromonosporaceae bacterium
GAGGCCGCGCTCGGCGTGGTCGGTATCCTTGCGCTCCTGATCACGTACGTCCTGCTCACCGGGTGGAATCCGGTGCCCGGAATGCTCGACTGGCTGCAGCGGACCGGCTCGCTTTCGAAGCCCGAGACGACGTGGAAGACCCGGCTGAGCGCGCGGCCCGAGTACGCGGTTGTTACCGAGCATGCCGTAATCGCCTTGATGCGCGGCGCGGTTGAGGTACGCGACGCCGGCAACGGCGACAAGCTGTGGGCCAAGGACGTGCCGTGGGCCGCGGTTGCCGGTGCCGGTTCCAACGCCGTCGTGGTCGCCGGTCGGGGCAACGGCAAGGGGTACGAGGTGATCGACCCGCCCACCGGAGCGGTCCGGTGGAACGACGACTCCGCGCTCGCCGTGTGGACGTACCGGGACGCAGTGCTTGCCCTAACGTGCCAGCAAGTGTCTAACTGCGCGCTCTCTAACCGGGATCCAAGCGGTGGGCAGGTCCGCTGGCGTACCCCGTTGCCCGGGATCGGCAGGGTGCTCGCCGGGGTCAACCACGATCTGCTCGGCAGCCGCGACCTCACGGCGTCCACAGTGGACTCCCGGGTTTCTTCGCCGGCCGACCTGCCGGCGGCGCTGGGTTTCCCGCTGGACGGCAAGGTACAGGTGGTCGACACCGAAACCGGGCGACGACTGCCGGCGGCAGAGGCGGGCCAGCAGACCCGGGTCGTCGTGGTGGGTGGGCGGGTGCTCTTCTCCACCGCGGAACGCAAACAGGGTCAGTGCCGGTACTCCCTGGAGGCGCGGGACGCGGGTACTGGCGCCCGGGTCTGGCAGAAGGACGGGTACGACCTGCGTACCGCCTCGGGAGCCGGTTGTGAACAACGGCGCGATCCGGCCGGCGGCGGCGGCACGCTCGCCGCGATCCGCGGCGACAACCGGGAGGTGTTGCTGGACGCGGCCGGCGGGCGGGAGCTGTGGGTCGGTGCGCCGGGGGAGCACGCCCTGGCCACGGACGGCCGCATCGCGCTGGTGCGTACCGCGGATGGAAAGGCAGTTAAGGCCATCGACCTGGGCAACGCGGATGTGTTGTGGCAGCGGGCGGTCGGCAAGGACACCGAGGCCACCATCACCAGGTTCGCCGCGCTGGTGGTCGACGGCGAGCGGGTACGCGCCTTCGAGCTCGGCACCGGGCGGACCCTGGTCGACGCGAAGAGCGGTGCCCGGGTGATCGGCTGCGGGCCGGCCGCGGTGCTGCTGGCGACCGGGCGCAACGTGGGGCTGCTGCCCTTCGGTTCCGTCAGCAGTTAAGTTCTCGATATGAGTAGTGCCGGCGAGTTCGAGTACACCCCGTTGCTGCCGCTGGGTCCGGATCGGACGGAGTACCGGCTGGTGACCGATGACGGGGTGGATGTGGTGCCCGGTCCCGGTGGCCGGCAGTTCCTCACCGTGGCGCCGCAGGTGCTCACCGAACTGACCGCCGAGGCGATGCACGACATCGCCCATTACCTGCGGCCGGCGCACCTCGCCCAGCTGCGGGCGATCCTGGACGACCCACAGGCCTCCCCGAACGACCGGTTCGTCGCGCTGGACCTGCTGCGCAACGCGAATGTCGCGGCCGGCGGGGTACTGCCGATGTGCCAGGACACGGGTACGGCGATCGTGCTGGGCAAGCGCGGCCGGCACGTGTTGACCGACGGCACCGACGAGGCCGATATCGCGCGCGGCGTCTACGAGGCGTACACGAAGCTGAACCTGCGCTACTCGCAGCTGGCCCCGTTGACGATGTGGGAGGAGCGCAACACCGGTACGAACCTGCCGGCCCAGATCGAGCTGTACGCCGAGGATCCGGACGGGCACCCGGATGTCTACAAGTTCCTCTTCATGGCCAAGGGCGGCGGATCCGCGAACAAGTCGTTCCTGTACCAAGAAACCAAGGCGCTGCTGAACCCGACCCGGATGATGCAGTTCCTGGAGGAGAAGCTGCGCGCGCTCGGCACAGCCGCCTGCCCGCCGTACCATCTGGCGGTTGTCATCGGCGGAACCTCGGCGGAGCATGCGCTGAAGACGGCGAAACTGGCCTCGGCGCGGTACCTGGACAGCCTGCCGGCGCAGGGATCCATGCTGGCGCACGGCTTCCGGGACGTCGCGCTCGAGGCCGAGGTGCTTGAGCTCACCCGGCAGTTCGGGATCGGCGCGCAGTTCGGCGGGAAGTACTTCTGCCACGACGTACGGGTGGTCCGGCTGCCGCGGCACGGCGCGTCCTGTCCGGTGGCGATCGCGGTGTCCTGCTCGGCCGACCGCCAGGCGCTGGCGAAGGTCACCCCGTCCGGGGTCTTCCTGGAGAAGTTGGAGACGGATCCGGCACAGTACCTGCCGGACGTCGAGCTGCCGTCGGCGGATGCCGTGCAGATCGACCTCGACCGGCCGATGTCCGAGATCCAGGCCGAGCTGTCGAGGTACCCGGTGCAGACCCGGCTCTCGTTGACCGGGCAGCTCGTGGTGGCCCGGGACATCGCGCACGCGAAGATCGCCGAGCGGTTGGACGCGGGCGAGCCGATGCCGGCGTACCTGCGCGACCACCCCGTCTACTACGCGGGTCCGGCGAAGACCCCGGACGGGTACGCGTCCGGATCCTTCGGCCCGACCACGGCCGGCCGGATGGACTCCTATGTGGAGCGTTTCCAGGCGGCCGGCGGGTCGCTCGTGATGCTCGCGAAGGGCAACCGGTCCACCGCCGTCACCCGGGCCTGCGCGCAGTACGGCGGCTTCTACCTCGGCTCGATCGGTGGCCCGGCGGCCCGGCTGGCGCAGGACTGCATCCGGCACGTGGAGGTGATCGAGTACCCCGAACTCGGCATGGAAGCGGTCTGGCTGATCGACGTTGTTGACTTCCCCGCGTTCATCGTGGTGGACGACAAGGGCAACGACTTCTACGCGGCGACCAGCAAGCCGGTCCTCACGGTCGGCCGCCGCTGAGGTCGTGGCGCGCCGGCGGGTGCGCGGGCGGCAGGGCAGGATGGACGGGTGACTGAGTACCGGATCGAGCACGACACGATGGGTGAGGTACGGGTACCCGCCGGGGCGTTGTGGCGGGCGCAGACCCAGCGCGCGGTGGAGAACTTCCCGATTTCCGGGCGGGGACTGGAGCCGGCGCAGGTCCACGCGCTGGCCCAGATCAAGGCCGCGGCCGCGGAGGTCAACGCCGAGCTCGGGGTACTCGACCCGGAGGTGGCCCGGGCGATCACCGGTGCCGCCGCCGAGGTGGCGGCCGGGCAGCACGACGGGCAGTTCCCCATCGACGTGTTCCAGACCGGCTCCGGCACGTCGTCGAACATGAACGCCAACGAGGTCATCGCGACGCTCGCGGAGCGGGTGCTGGGCCGGCCGGTGCACCCCAACGACCACGTGAACGCGTCGCAGTCCTCGAACGACGTCTTCCCCTCGTCGATCCACCTGGCCGCCACGGCTTCGGTCGTACACGAGCTGATTCCGGCCCTGCGGCACCTCGCCTTCGCCCTGGAGTCCAAGGTGGACGAGTTCGGCGAGGTGGTGAAGGCCGGCCGTACCCACCTGATGGACGCCACGCCGATCACCCTCGGCCAGGAGTTCTCCGGGTACGAGGCGCAGGTGCAGCGCGGTATCGAGCGGTTGCAGGCCACCCTGCCCCGGCTCGCCGAGCTGCCGCTGGGCGGGACCGCGGTCGGCACCGGGGTGAACACGCCGCCCGGCTTCGCCGCCGCGGTGATCGCGAAACTGCGGGCCGCCACCGGGCTGCCGTTGACCGAGGCGCGCAACCATTTCGAGGCGCAGGGTGCCCGGGACGGGCTGGTCGAGGCGTCCGGGCAGCTGCGCACGATCGCGGTCGGGTTGTACAAGATTGCCAACGACATCCGGTGGATGGGTTCGGGCCCGCGGGCCGGGCTGCGCGAGCTGCACATCCCCGACCTGCAGCCGGGATCGAGCATCATGCCCGGCAAGGTCAACCCGGTGGCCTGCGAAGCGGTCCGCCAGGTGTGCGCGCAGGTGATCGGCGACGACGCGGCGGTCGCCTTCGCCGGCTCGCAGGGCGACTTCGAGCTGAATGTGATGCTGCCGGTGATGGCCCGCAACGTGCTGGAGTCGATACACATCCTGGCCGCGGCGGCCCGCCTGCTGGCCGACCGCTGCGTCTCCGGCCTCACCGCGAACGCCGTCGTGACCAGGGCCTACGCCGAGGGCTCACCGGCCATCGTCACGCCGCTCAACCGCTTCTTCGGGTACGACGAAGCCGCGGCGATCGCCAAGCAGGCGTTGGCCACCGGCGCGACGATCCGGGAGGTCGTGGTGGCGCGCGGGCACGTTGCCGCCGGACGGATTACCGAGGCGCAGCTCGACGAGGCGCTGGACGTGTTGCGGATGACCAGGCCGTAACTGTGTCTTGTCGGACGGTGTTGTAGACCCGCCTTGTTCGATGTGATGACTCTCACCCCTCACCCCTGGGAGGAGAATGTGAGAGCTCGCATGAGGCTCACGGGCGCCGCGGTGACCGCCGCGGTGACCGCACTTGCGCTCGTCGGCCCGGCCCCACAGGCGGCGGTGGCGTCGGGCGACCAGATCGAGTACACCGTGCTGGCCGCACGGGGCGTGTCCAGCGCGGATGCCGCCGCCGCCATCGCCAGCGCGGGCGGCACAGTGATCGCACAGAACGACGCCGTCGGCCTGTTCCAGGTGACCGCGGCGGCGACCGGCTTCGTCGAGCGGGCGGCGGCCACGCCGGGCCTGGTCGGCGCGGCGCACCGGGTGCCGATCGGAAGCGCTCCCGAGACCAAGCTCGTCGACGTGGAGCAGGAAGGACCGGCCGGGTCGCAGGTCGGCGAATTCTCCGTACCGGGCCGGCCCGGTACGGCGGCACCGGGCATGGATCCGCTCGACGACAAGCTGTGGGGCCTGCGGATGGTCCGCGCGGACCTGTCGCGGCAGGTGAACGCGGGTGACCGGCGGGTACACGTCGGCATCCTGGATACCGGCATGGACGCCAGCCATCCGGACATCTCGCCGAACTTCAGCTGGGCGCTGTCCCGCAACTTCGCGCCCGACATCCCGTCCATCGACGGCCCCTGCGAGACGGCAAGCTGCGTGGATGCGGTGGGTACGGACGACAACGGGCACGGTACGCACGTGTCCGGCACGATCGGCGCGGCGGCCAACGGGACCGGCGTATCCGGCGTGGCGCCCAATGTCTCGCTGGTGGAGCTCAAGGGCGGCCAGGACTCCGGGTTCTTCTTCCTGGATTCGGTGGTCAACGCGCTGACGTACGCGGGCGACAGCGGGATCGACGCGGTGAACATGTCGTTCTTCCTGGACCCGTGGCTCTACAACTGCCCGGGGAACCCGGCGGACTCGCCGGCCGCGCAGGCTGAGCAGCGCACCATCATCGCGGGCATGAACCGGGCCTTGACCTACGCACACGACCACGGCGTAGCGCTGTTCGGCTCGCTCGGCAACAACCACGAGGATCTCGGGCACCCGCGGGTGGACACCACCAGCCCCGACTTCCCGGCCAACGCGACCTACCCCCGGACGATCGACAACGCGACCTGCGTCGACCTGCCGATCGAGGGCCCGTTCGTGATCGGCGTGTCGTCGGTCGGCCCCTCCGGTACCAAGTCCGACTTCTCCAACTACGGTGTCGAGCAGATCTCGGTCGCCGCTCCCGGCGGTTGGTTCCGGGACGGGTTCGGCACGCCGACCTACCGGACGCTGGGCAACCAGATTCTGTCCTCGTACCCGTTGAATGTTCTTCGGGCCTCGGGTGCGGTCGACGCAGACGGCAACATCACGCCCGGATCGGTCGGCAACGTCTTCAAGGACTGCACGGCCGCCGGAGTCTGCGGGTACTACACCTACCTGCAGGGCACATCGATGGCATCACCGCACGCGGCCGGTGTCGCGGCGCTGATCGTGAGCCGGTTCGGCAAGTACGACCCGGCACACCCCGGCACGCTGCGGCTGGAACCCTGGAAGACCGAGTCGGTCCTGCTGCACACGGCGGCCGAGCATGCCTGCCCGAGCCCGCCGATCCAGAGTTACGTGCGGGAGGGCCGGTCCACCGAGTTCGACGCGCCGTGCGAGGGAGACCTCAACTTCAACGGCATTTACGGGTACGGGATCGTCGATGCGTTCGCCGCGGTGACCGAACCGCCGGCGTACGGGATCGACCCGTAACCCTTCTACCGCCTGGGCGGGTCGGCGCGTGCCGGCCCGCCCACGCCGATCCACCCGCGGGACTACTGGAGTGCGCGGGCGACTCCGGCGGCGGCCGCGACCACGGCCGGTCCGACCTCATCGGCGTCGAGCGGCGCGAGGGCGACCACCCCGACGCTCGCCTCCAGCCCCTCCACCCCCGGCACCGGGGCGGCGATCCCGTACGCGCCCGGCTGTAGTTCGCCGGCGGTTGCGACGTACCCGTGCATTCCCCGCCGCCCGGAGAGAATGGCCCGCCCCGCGGCGCCGCGCCCCAACGGATGCCGCGAGCCGGTGCGGTAGGCCACGTGGAACTGGGTCCAGCTCGGCTCGACCACGGCCAGCGCGACCGCGTCGTCGCCGTCGGCCACGGTGAGGTGCGCGGTCGCGCCGACCTGCTCGGCGAGCCGGCGAAGCGCCGGCAGTGCGGCGTCGGCGACCAGCGGCTGGGCGCGCCGGGCCAGGTAGAGTACGCCGGCGCCGAGCCGGAGCCGGCCACCCGCGTCGCGGCGCAGCATCCCATGTTCGGCAAGGGTGCTGACCAGCCGGTAGACGACCGCCCGCGCGACGCCCAGCCGGGTGGCCGCCTCGCTGACCGAGAGCCCGGTCGGCGCGTCGGCGACCGCGTGCAGCAGGCGCAGGCCACGATCGAGGGTCTGCGCGGTTTCCGGACGCCCGGCGCCGCCGTGGTCAGCCACGCTGCGAGAGTACGGGGCGGCTACCCTTTGAAGGTGGCTTTGAGGCTGTACGACACTGCTACCCGTACGGTGCGCGACTTCGTCCCGCGCAGACCCGGCGAGGTGGGGATCTACCTGTGCGGGCTCACCGTGCAGTCCGGGCCACACATCGGCCACCTGCGCTCCGGGGTGAACTACGACGTGCTGCGCCGGTGGTTCGAGCACTCCGGGTACCGGGTGCGGTTCATCCGTAACATCACCGACGTCGATGACAAGGTACTGGCCAGGTCCATCGAGGACGGCGCGCCGTTCTGGTCGATCGCGTACGCGAACGAGCGGATCCTGTCCGCGGCGTACGACGCGCTCGGGGTGCTAGAACCGACCTACGAACCCCGGGCCACCGGGCACATCCCGGAGATGCACGAGCTGATCGCGACGCTGGTCGACAGCGGGCACGCGTACCCGGCCGAGGACGGTTCGGGCGACGTCTACTTCGACGTCAAGTCGTACGCGGACTACGGCGCGCTCTCCGGCCAGCGGCCCGAGGCGATGGTCGCCGCCGACGACGCCCCGGAACGCGCCAAGCGCGACCCGCGCGACTTCGCGCTGTGGAAGGGCGCCAAGCCGGACGAGCCGGTCGATGCCCAATGGCTGTCGCCGTGGGGGCGCGGCCGGCCCGGCTGGCACATCGAGTGCTCCGCGATGTGCTGGCGGTACCTGGGCGCCGAGTTCGACATCCACGGTGGCGGGCTCGATCTGGTCTTCCCGCACCACGAGAACGAGATCGCCCAGTCCCGGGCGGCCGGGTTGCCGTTCGCCCGCTACTGGGTACACCACGGGCTGCTCAACCTCGGCGAGGCCAAGATGAGCAAGTCGATCGGCAACGTGCTGGACCTGGATGCGGTACGCGAGCTCGGGGTGCGCCCGGTCGAGCTGCGCTACTACCTGGCGGCGCCGCACTACCGGTCCCGGATCGACTATTCGGACGACGCGCTGCGGGAAGCGGGCGCGGCGTACCGCCGGATCGAGGGTTTCGCCGAACGGGCGGTGGAGCGGGTTGGTGTGGTCGAGCCCGGCGTGCTCTGCGCGGAGTTTGTCGAGGCGATGGACGACGACCTCAACACGTCGCGGGCAACGGCCAGCGTGCACGAGGTGATCCGGGACGGCAACACCGCACTCGCGCAGGGCAACGACCCGGCGGTACGCGGGGCGCTGGGCAGCGTACGGGCGATGCTCGGACTGCTCGGCCTGGACCCGTTGAGTCCACAGTGGACGTCATCGGCCCCGGGCGAGGGGCTGCGCCCGGTGGTGGACGGGCTCGTCGCGCTCGCCCTGCAGCAGCGCGAGGCGGCCCGGGCGCGCAAGGACTGGGCGGCCGCGGACGCCGTACGCGATCAGCTCAAACAGGCCGGCATCGCGGTCGAGGACACCCCGCACGGTCCACGGTGGACGATCGGAGGCACGCAGTAATGCCCGGCAACTCACCGCGCCACGGCCGGCGTACCAGCTCGAAGAAGGGCGCCACGGTCGGCTCCGGCGGCAAGCGTCGGGCCGGTCTCAAGGGCAAGGGCCGTACGCTGCCCGCCGACGAGCGGCCGTGGCACAAGGGGTACTCCGGCGACGAGCCGCTGCCCAAGCGTACGAAGTGGAAGCAGGAGAAGGAGAAGCGGGCAGCCGCGGCGGAGGGCCGTACGCCGAAGGTGGGCAAGCCGGGTACGAAGGTGACCTCACGCAACCCGGCGACCGTGCGGGCCAAGGCCACCGGGCGCAAGCCGGGTCCAAAGGTGGCGCCGGGCAAGCGGTCGGCGCCCGCGAAGGACGCCCCCGAGCTGCTCGTCGGGCGTAACCCGCTGGTCGAGGCGCTCCGCGCGCACGTACCGGCGACCGCGCTCTACCTCGCGCACGGGATCGAGGTCGACGATCGGATCAACGAGATCGTACGGACCATCGCGGATCGCGGTATCGCGTTGCTGGAGGTGTCCCGCGCCGAGCTCGACCGGATGACCGGCGGCGTCCTGCACCAAGGCGTCGGCCTGCAGGTACCGCCGTTCGCGTACGAGCTGTTCGAGGACCTGCTGGCCGCGGCGGCCGAGCACCCGGCGCCGTTGCTGGTCGCGCTGGACGGGGTGACCGACCCACGCAACCTGGGTGCGGTGGTCCGATCCGCCGCCGCGTTCGGCGCCCAAGGTGTTTTCGTCCCGGCCCGGCGCGCGGTCGGGATGACCGCCACCGCGTGGCGGACCAGTGCCGGCGCCGCGGCCCGGTTGCCGGTGGCGCAGGTGACGAACCTGACCCGGGCGCTGAAGTCGTGCCAGGAGCGCGGTTTCGCGGTCGTCGGGCTGGACGCGGACGGCGCGACGTCGCTCTACGACCTCGAGGTTGCGGTCGGGCCGCTGGTCGTCGTGGTCGGCTCCGAGGGGCGCGGCCTGTCCCGGCTCGCCGCGGCCACCTGTGACCTACGGGTCGGCATCCCGATGGCGACGACCGTGGAGTCGCTGAACGCGAGCGTTGCCGCCGCGGTGGCGCTCGCCGAGGTATCCCGAAGGCGGCTGGGCCAGCGGATGATCGCATGATCGAGGAGATCGTCGACCGCGCCGCGTCGGCCGCGCGCGAGCTGGCGAGCTGGACCGGCCCGCGCCGGCGCGACGTGTTGCACGCCTGCGCCGCCGCGCTCGCCGAGCGCGCCGACGAACTCGTCCCGATCGTCGCCGGGGAGACCGGCCTGGCGCAGGCCCGGCTGCGCGGCGAGCTGGACCGCACCACCGGGCAACTGCGCCTGCTCGGCGACACCGCGCTGGCCGAGCAGATCCGCCGGTCGGTCGGTGTGGCCCCGGGCGGCGTCGACGTGTTGACCGTGACCGTCCCCATTGGACCGGTGGCGGTGTTCGCCGCGTCGAACTTCCCACTCGCGTTCGGGGTGGCCGGTGGGGACACCGGGTCGGCGCTCGCCGCGGGCTGTCCGGTCGTGGTGAAGGCGCATCCGGCACAGCCCGCCACCGGACGGGCGATCGCCGCGATCCTGTCCGATGCGCTGGCCGGCGCGGGTGCCCCGGCCGGCACTTTCGGCCTGGTCGAGGGTGGCGCGGACGTGTCGCTCGCGCTCGTTGCGGCAAGCCCGATCCGGGCGGTCGGCTTCACCGGGTCGCTGGCCGGCGGGCGCGCGTTGCTGGATGCCGCGTCCCGGCGGCCGGACCCGATCCCGGTCTACGCCGAGATGGGTTCGCTGAACCCGGTCATCGTGCTGCCCGGCGCGCTCACCGATCCGCGCTGGCCGGCCGCGCTGGCCGACGCGGTCACCGGGTCCGCCGGCCAGTTGTGCACGAAACCGGGGCTGGTGCTGGTACCGGACTCGGCCGAGGGATCGGCGCTGGGCGAGGCGCTGGCGAACGCGGTCGCGGAGCGCTCCACCCACCGGATGCTCACGCCGGCGATGTCCGCGGCGCACGCGTCGTGGCTGGACCGGGCCGCCGGGTTGCCCGATGCCGTGGTGACCGCCGGGCCGGCCACGGGCGACGCACCCCGCCCGTTCGCGGTGCGGGTACCCGCGGCGTCGTTGCGCGGCGAACTGCTGGAGGAGCACTTCGGCCCGGCCGTCGTGGTGGCCAGCGCACCGGTCGAGGCGTACCCGGGCATCGTCGCGACGCTGGCCGGTAGCCTCACCGCGACCGTACTCGCGGACGTGTCCGACGAGTCCGATGTGGACACTGCGCGGGTGTTGTTGCCGGCGCTGGCCGAGCGCGCCGGCCGGATCGTGTGGAACGGCGTACCGACCGGCGTCGCGGTGTGCGAGGCGATGCACCATGGTGGCCCGTGGCCGGCGACCTCCGCACCGTGGTCCACCTCGGTGGGTACGGCGGCGGTCGAGCGCTTCCGCCGCCCGGTCGCCCTGCAGGGCCTACCCGCTGGGCTGTTTCCGTGAGCTTCTTTTGTGGCACCGCGTCCCGCCGGGACGCGGTGCCCACGAGCGGGTCGGTCAGATGCGGTCGCCGGTGACCGCGTGGAACGCGTGGTGCGCGCCCACCCGCGGCTTGACGAACACGGTGTCGCCCATGCTCGGCGTCTTGCGGCCGTCGGTGCGGACCACAAAACGCTCGGCGCCGCTGTCCAGCGCGGCGTGGCCGTAGACGTACGCGTCCGAGCCGAGCTCCTCGACCAGCTCGACCTCCACCGGCATGCCACCCTCGGTCGCGCTGACCAGGTCGCAGTCCTCCGGGCGGAAACCCACGGTCACCTGGCCGTTGCCCTCGTTGGCGTTGGCCGCGTCCACCTGCTCGCGGGTCAGCGGTAGCACCATGCTGGCGAACACCCCGCCCGCGTCGGTAAGGCGTACCGTCTTGATGTTCATCGCCGGCGAGCCGATGAACCCGGCCACGAACACGTTCTGCGGCTTGTCGTAGAGCGCCCGCGGGGTGTCCACCTGCTGCAGGATCCCGTCCAGCAGTACGGCCACCCGGTGGCCCATCGTCATGGCCTCGACCTGGTCGTGCGTCACGTACACCGTGGTCGTCCCCAGCTTCGCCTGCAGGGCCGCGATCTGCGAACGGGTCTGCACCCGCAGCTTGGCGTCCAGATTGGACAGTGGCTCGTCCATGAGGAAGACCTGCGGCTCGCGGACGATCGCGCGGCCCATCGCCACCCGCTGGCGCTGGCCACCGGAGAGCGCCTTCGGCTTGCGGCTCAGGTAGTCCTCGAGCTGGAGCAGGGCGGCGGCTTCCTTGACCCGGCGGTCGATCTCCGACTTCGGGGTCTTGCGCAGCTTCAGCGCGAACGCCATGTTCTCGTACACCGTCATGTGCGGGTAGAGGGCGTAGTTCTGGAAGACCATCGCGATGTCGCGCGCCTTCGGCGGCAGGTGGGTGACGTCTCGCTCGTCGATATAGATCGAGCCGGTGTCGACGTCCTCGAGCCCGGCGAGCATCCGCAGGCTGGTGGACTTGCCGCAGCCTGATGGGCCGACCAGTACGAGGAATTCACCGTCGCCGATTTCGAGATCGAGCGAGTCGACCGCGGGGCTGGGAGTACCCGGATAGGTCCGGGTGGCATTGGAGTACGTGACCGTAGCCATGGTGGGTCCTTGTCCTTTCACCGGCAGGAACGTGCCGGACGATCCGAGTGAAAGTACCCGCACGGACCCGTGGGGCCGCCCGGTTCCGCAAACCTAAACGGGTTTCGCCTTCTTGCCAACCCCGACCAGGGCATATCCCATGATCCGGCCAGCGTCGATCACGGCAAATCGGACAGGGGTACGGAGTGCCGTACGATCTCAATGACGTCTCCGGACGCCGTGCCGACGTGGCGCAACTGGCAGCGCAATCGACTTGTAATCGATAGGTTCCGGGTTCGAGTCCCGGCGTCGGCTCCATCCCAACATCGCAGATGTTCATAATCTTGGTCATCGGTCAAGACTTTCGCTGAGTCGCTTAAGGACGTCCCGTCCTCGCGCGGCCTACCAGACTGGTCTGGAAAAGGTTACCTATGACGCGCCGGACTCGGCTTCGCCCTTCGCAAGCTGTGACGGCATCCACGGATACGGATCAACAAGCGGACGGCGCTTGGCCTGGCACCCCCGCCGAAGGTCGGCCAGGATGTCGCCAGCCACGTAAAGGCGGGCACTGGTGACCCCGCGAGGGAGCAGAATCCCCAGCTCTACCAGTCGATGGAGGTCGCGGCTCGCGGTTCTCTCCTCGATGCCAGCGGCCTTGACATACCCCGAGCGACGAAGACGGTAGCCCAGCACCGCGTTGTACAGCTGATCGACAATTCGCTCCGGGAGACGGTGCCGAACCACCAGGTTGTCTAGTTCATCCCAGATAGCCACAGCCTCGTCGATGCGTCTAGCGAGGGTCTGGGCCTGCATGTGGTGGGCCCGCAGGTTGAATGACAGCCAAAGGTGAGCATCCGGCCTGGGTCGCCAGGACCCTTGCCCGGTGACCGCGAGCACCCGATAGTAGTCTTCCGTGTTCCCCCCCAGCCACTCCTCGATGCTGGAGAAAGCGGGCTCGGCGATCGCCTGACGCGCCAGGACCAGCGTTTGCAGCGCACGCGCCATCCGCCCGTTGCCGTCCCGGAAGGGATGGATCATCACGAGGTTCAAGTGGGCCATGGCCGCCTGGACGAGCGGGTCGATCCCGGCACCGTCACGAAGGTTTGTCGAAAGTTGATCCATCAGTCGCGGCACCAGCTCGGAGTCGGGGCCCTCATATACGTTGCGCCCGGTTTTCTCGTCAACAACGTAGATCGTTCCGGTTCGGTACTGGCCGGGGCTCTTCGCCTGATCATGGCTCATCATCATGTAGTGCATGCTGCGGAGG
>DASRRF010000200.1:0-1846 GCA_035695905.1 Micromonosporaceae bacterium
CCGACCCGCCAGTCGGCCCGGCCGCGCGGCACCCGCGGCCGGCCCAGGGCCATCCAGCCGGCGAGGTTCACCAGCGCGAACGGCAGCAGGATCAGCCACAGCGCGCTGGCCAGCGCCTTGGAGGTCAAGCCACCCCAGGAGTACGCCTCACGGTGCCAGCGCACGCCGCTGCCGGTCACCCGGTCGGCGCCCCGCCAGATCCCGGCGATCCCGTCCCCGGTCACCTGCTTGACCAGCGGGTCGTCGAGCATGGCGCTCGGCGGTGTGCCACCCACCCCGTGCACGCGCAGCTCGGTTACCCCGGTGAGCTTGACGGACTCGACCGGCCAGTCGAGATCCCCTTCGGCGATCGTACGGCGCGTCGGCATGGCGGACACCGTATGGCGATCGGCGCATCGACGGATACCGCCCGACCGGTCACTCGTCGCGGGTCAGTTCCCAGAACGCGACCGCGGCGGCCGCGGCAACATTCAACGAGTCCACCCCGCGGCGCATCGGGATCGCCACCCGCAGGTCGCTGCCGGCCAGCGCACCGGCGGACAGCCCGGATCCCTCCGCGCCGAACAGCAGCGCCGGCCGCTCCCGGTACCCACGCTCCAGCCGCTGGATCGGCACCGCGTCCGCGGCCGGGGTCAGCCCGAGCACCGCGAAGCCGGCCGCCCGTACCGCGTCCAGGCCGTCCGGCCAGGGCTGCAGGATCGCGTACGGTACCGCGAAGACCTCACCCATGCTCACCCGTACGCTGCGCCGGTACAGCGGGTCCGCGCAGGTCGGCGACAGCAGCACGGCGTCCACCCCGAGCGCGGCAGCACACCGGAAGATCGCGCCGAGGTTCGTGTGGTTGTTGACGTCCTCCAGGATGGCCAGCCGGCGGGCCGGGCCGAGCACCTCGGCGGCGGCCGGCACCGGGCGCCGCTGGAACGATCCGAGCACCCCGCGGTGCACGTGGAACCCGGTCACCGCGGCGAGCACGTCCGGGCTCGCGGCGTACACCGGCGCCGCCCCGGTGGCGAGATCGTCGAGCTGGTCGGTCCGCTTCGCGTCGACCAGGAAGGACCGCGGCGCGTACCCGGCCCGTACGGCGCGGCGCAGCACCAGCTCGCCCTCGGCGATGAACAACCCGTGCGGCGGCTCCCACCGGGTACGCAGCTCCAGGTCGGTCAGCGCGCGGTAGTCGGCGATCCGCTCGTCGGCCGGATCCGTGATGACCTCAGGCACGCACCGATTCTGCCGTCAGCCGGGCCGCGGTCCACGCCAGGCCCAGTGTGCCGGCGAGGAACAGCAGTGCCCCGACCGTCCACAGTGGCCGGAAGGAGAGCCCGCCGGCACCGAGCAGCGCGGCGAGGACGAGGAGGCCGCCGTCGGCCGGGTCGAGCACCCGGGAGCGCAGTACGGCGACCCCGAACAGCACGCCGCTCAGTACCGCCAGCCCGCCGCCGGCCAGCGCCAGCCGCCCGGCTACCGGGCCGGCCGGAGCCGCGCCAAGGATGCCCGGGCCGAGCAGCAGCAGCGCGGCCGCGCCGGCGGCGAGCCCGGTGAGCAGGCCGGCCACCGCGAACCGGCGGCCCCGTACGCCGGCCAGCAGCGCGGCCAGCGCAACCAGGCCCACCAGGCCGAGCCAGGTACCGGCCGCGTCGGCCCACGGGATCGGTTTCACCGTGTGCAGCAGCAGCGCCGCGGCGCAGCCGGGCAGCGCCCAGACCGCCGCCCGGCCGAACCGGCGTACCGCGCGGGCCCAGGCCGGGTCCGCGAGTACGGCCGGCTGGGCGGCGCGCACGTACATCCCCGGACCGTGTCGAACCAGCCGCAGTGCGTAGCCTGGCCGGGTGTTGCGGGCGGCGTACGC
>DASRRF010000201.1:0-3591 GCA_035695905.1 Micromonosporaceae bacterium
CTACGCGGATCCCCGAACCGGACCCGGGCCCGTACGATCGCCAGCCGGGCCAGGTCGCGCTCCTCCCAGCCGTTGACCGTACGGGGGAGCACGGCGGCCGCCTCGGCGTGCCGGCCACGCGCGGTCAGCACCTCGGCCAGCATCAGATCGGCCCGCGGACACCGGCCGGCCTTGCGCGCCGCGACGGCGAGCTGTTCGGCAACCTCGAAGTCCAGCGTGGCGGCCGCCCGCCGGGCCGCGGCGAGCAGGTCCGTGGCGGTCACCGGCAGCCCGCCCTGCAGCCGCCACCAGGCCAGCTGCAGGATGTCGTCGGCGCGGCGCATCGGGGACGCGGCGAGCGCGTCGGCCAGCCGCCGGTAGATCGCCCGGCGGCGCGAGCTCGGCATCCGGACCTGGATCACCTGGCCGTATGCGGGAACGGTCAGCCGGGCTACCAGCCGGCTGCCGGACAGGTCGAACACGACGAGCTGCCGGCGCTCCGCCTCGACCAGCGCGGCATCGTCCAGCAGGCGCTCGACCAGCACATGGTCCAACGGGTCAGCGCAGGCGAGCACCTCCAGCGCCGCGCAGATCCGCGGATCGGAGACGCCGCTCTGGCCCTCGACGACGTCGGCCAGCCGGTCGGTGACGTAGTCGCTGCCCTGTGCCCAGTGCTGGATCCCGTCGACCGGCCGTAACGTGCCACTCTCCAGACCGGCGTTGACCAGCTCGCGCAGCACCAGCGGGTTGCCGGCGCACAGGTCGCGCAGCCGGCCACGGCTGATCGCGTCGAACGAACCGCCGGAGGCCCGCTCCAGCAACGTGTCCACGTGTTCCATCGGCAGCGCCGGCACCTCGATCCGGCGGGCCATCCGTTCCTTCCACAACGCGCGCAACGCGTCCGGTACCGGCGCGCCGGATCGCAGGGTGATCACCAGGAACCCCCGGCCCTGCACCGCGAGGTGGTGGATCAGGGCCACCGAGGCGCTGTCCAGCAGGTGGGCGTCGTCGACGGCGAGCACCGGGCGGCTCTGCTGGGCCGCGCCGAACCGGTCGGCGAACTGCTGGAGTACGTCGAGCGCGCCACCGGAACGCTCCGGCGACCGCGGGATCAGGTGCGGCAGGGCGCCGAACGCGACGCTGGCCGCGGCCCGGGTCGCGGTGGCCCAGGCGATCCGGCTGCCGGCGCGGGCCAGCCGGGCACACGCCTCGCGGGCCAGTCGGGTACGGCCCACGCCGGGCGCGCCGACCAGCACCACGCCGCAGACCGACGGCTCGGCCGCCGCCTCGTCGATCTGCGCGAGGATGCCGTCCCGGCCGACCAGCGGCCAGACGTCGCCCGGGTTGCCGCTCGGCGCACGGCTGTCATCCACGGCCGACCTCCCACCTTCCCCCAACCGAACACGACCGCGTGGCCGACCCCATGCCTAAACGGTGAGGATCTCGCCGCCGTCGACGCCGATGACGTTGCCGGTCAACCACGATGAGCGGGCGGATGCCAGCAGGACGACGGACTCCGCGACGTCCTCCGGCGTGGTCAGCCGTCCATGCGGGTTACCCGCGCGGGCCCGGGCGCTCAGCTCGGCGCTCTCCGGAATCCGCAGGAACGAAGGGGTGAGCGTGATCCCGGCGCGGATTGCGTTCACGCTCACCCCGGTCGGTGCCAGCTCGACCGCGAGCTGGCGTACGTGCGCCTCCAGCGCGCACTTGGCCGCCGAGACGGCGCCGTACGAACGCGCCACCCGGCTGGTGCCGGCGCTGGTCAGCGCGAAGATCCGGGCGCCCGGCGCGAGCAGGTCCGCGGCGGACAGGTCCTGGACCCAGTAGACGAGGCTGTGCGCCATGACCGACAGCGTCATGTCCATCTGCCGGGCGGTGACCGGCTCGCCGGGCGGCAGGTACGGTGCGAGCGCCCCGAACGCCAGCGAGTGCACGAGCACCCGTACCCCGTCGCCGGCCACCAGCTTCGCCACGTCTTCGAGGACCCGGGCCCGGCCGCGCTCGCTGGCGGCATTGTCGTTGAAGAATTGCGCCTGGACCCCGTACCCCCTGATCTGGTCGGTGAGCTCGGCGATGTCCGCAGCGCGCTCGGCGGAATCTAGATGGACCCCCACGATGTTGGACCCGGCCGCGGCGAGCGCGAGTGCGCAGCCCCGCCCCATTCCGCTGGACGCGCCGAGAACAAGACTCCACGAAGCGGTCAGCCCGCTGTCCATGTGCAGCGGACTCCTTTCCAGTGAAAGCATCGGTTGCACCCCCACAGTCATGAATACACGACCCGGCCGGACAGCCGATAGAGTAATGCGTTTGCTCAGTCTCGACGTACGGTCAGGAGCAGTTACTCCATAGACACATCCCATCCCGGCCGGCAACGCTGGAGAAGCGGTTTTCACAATGCGTCCGAGGCCGAGGGGAGAGCAATGCAGGTCTACGATCCGCGGGAGCCCGGGTTCTTTGCAGACCCATATCCGCAATATGCGCGGCTTCGGGTTGAAAACCCGATTCATCGGACCAGATTTGGATTTCTGCTGCTAACCCGGCACCGCGACCTCGTCGAGGCGTACCAGCATCCGGGCCTGTCCCGCAACACCCGGCTCTGGGCCGACTACACCATGTGGCGCCGGGGATCCGCGGACGGGCCGCTGGAACGCATGATGGACAACTGGCTCGTGATGATCGACCCACCGCGGCACACCCCGCTGCGGGCGATCCACGAGCGGGTGTTCAGCGCGCAGCTGCTCGCCTCCTGCGACGCGGTGATCGAGAAGATCGTCGGCGAGCTGCTCGCCGACCGCGACGGGCTGGACGTGGTGGGCGACTTCGCCGACAGGATTCCGGTGTACCTGATCAACCAGCTGCTGGACCTGCCGCGCGAGGACTGGGACGCGTTCGTCGACTGGTCGCACGCGATCGCCCGGACCACCGAGCCGTTCCTGCCCAGGTCGGTGCTGCGCGAGGGGGCGGATGCCTGGCAGGCGATGGTCTCGTACTTCGCGCCGCTGGCCCGGTTGCGGCGCGGGGCTCCGGGCGGCGACGTGCTCACCGGCCTGGCCACCACCGAGGTGGACGGCGTCCGGCTCAGCGACGAGGAGCTGGCGGACAGCCTGGTCTTCCTCTACCAGGCCGGGCACCCGACCAGCACCCAGCTCATCGCGCTCGCCGTGCACTCACTGCTGGCCAACCCCGAGCAGCTCGAGCGGCTGCGGGCCGATCCGGGCCTGCTGCCCGGCGCGGTCGAGGAGCTGCAGCGGTACGACGGGCCGGTGCAGATGAACGACCGGGTGGCCATCGAGGACATGAACCTGTTCGGCGTGGACGTGCACCGGGGCCAGCTGGTCCGGCTCTGCATCGGGGCGGCCAACCGGGACGGCGAGCACTATACCGACCCGGACCGGCTGGACCTGTCCCGTACCGTGACCGACCATCTCGGGTACGGGCACGGCCTGCACTCCTGTGTGGCGGCCAGGCTCGGCCGGCTGCAGGCCCGGGCCGCGATCCGCGCCCTGCTCGACCGGGCACCCCGGCTTCGACCGGCCGGGGCCGAGCCGCGGTTCCTCCCCTCAATGAGCAACCGCGGACTGGTTGAGCTCCCGGTGGAGCTCTGAGTCAGAG
>DASRRF010000202.1:0-1547 GCA_035695905.1 Micromonosporaceae bacterium
AACCGTGTGGCACGGCATCTGGCACCACGGCACCGGGTACGACCACGATCGCAGTGGTTCCCGGATGGACGACCGGGGCGACCGGCACCCGTACCGCCGCTAGGGCTGACCCCCGGCGGCGCGGCCAGCCCGTTGGCTGCGGGCGGCCCGCCGCGGTGCGATGCTAAACCCTGACCGCCTCCTGCTCTGCCCGGGTGGTCGGGGCAGAGCGCGCGCCGCCTCGACACCGGAGGGATGCCATGACACCCAAGCCGACTCCGGAGGACCGTTTCTCGTTCGGCCTGTGGACCGTGGGCTGGCCGGCCCGCGACCCGTTCGGAGATCCGACCCGCCCGCCACTCGACCCGGTGGAGGCGGTGCACCGGCTCGCCGAGTTGGGCGCGTACGGCGTGACGTTCCACGACGACGACGTGGTCCCGTTCGGCTCCGACGAGTCCTTGCGGGACAAGCACCTCGCCCGGTTCACCGCGGCGCTCGCCGCGACCGGTCTCGCCGTACCGATGGTGACCACGAACCTGTTCACCCATCCGGTCTTCAAAGACGGCGCGTTCACCAGCAACGACCGCGGCGTACGCCGGTTCGCGCTGCGCAAGGTGATGCGCAACCTGGACCTGGCGGCCGAACTCGGCGCGGCGACGTACGTCATGTGGGGCGGGCGGGAGGGCGCCGAGTCGGACGCCGCGAAAGACGTACGTGCCGCCCTGGACCGCTACCGAGAGGCGGTCGACACCCTCGCATCCTATGTGGACGATCGCGGGTATGACCTCCGGTTCGCCCTCGAACCGAAGCCCAACGAGCCGCGCGGCGACATCCTGCTGCCCACGGTGGGTCACGCACTCGCGTTCATCGCCAGCCTGGAGCACCACGAAAGGGTCGGGCTGAACCCGGAGGTCGGGCACGAGCAGATGGCCGGGCTCAACGTCGTACACGGTGTCGCCCAGGCTCTCTGGCACGGCAAGCTGTTCCACATCGACCTCAATGGACAGCGCGGCGTGAAGTACGACCAGGATCTCGTCTTCGGGCACGGCGATCTGCTCAGCGCGTTCTTCCTCGTGGACCTGCTGGAGACCGGCGGGTACGACGGGCCGCGGCACTTCGACTACAAGCCGGCGCGCACCGAAGACATCGCCGGCGTATGGCACTCCGCCGCCGCAAACATGCGCACCTACCTACTGCTGAGGGAGCGCGCGGCGGCCTTCCGGGCAGATCCACGGGTACGGGAGGCGCTGGCGACCAGCGGGGTCAACGAGCTCTCCACACCCACCCTGAGCCCCGGCGAGTCGTACGCCGACCTGCTGGCCGACCGGCGGGCTTTCGAGGAGTTCGATGTGGACGCCGCCGGTGCCCGCGGCTACGGGTTCGTCCAGCTCAACCAGTTGGCGCTGGAACACCTGCTCGGCGCGGCGCCGTCGGCCGGTGCGCCGCCCGAGCCACCGAACAAAGGGCTCTGATATCCATCTCGGGAGCAGAGATACGGCGCCGCTGTCAATCGGCCGGATTCCGGATGGAAGCGAACCGCTGATATCTGCTCCCGCGATGGATATCGG
>DASRRF010000203.1:0-6179 GCA_035695905.1 Micromonosporaceae bacterium
GTGCCGCCCGGTACCGCCACCGGGTCGCGGGATGTCCGGGACGGGAAATGGAACGTCATCGGGTAGCCGTGCGCGTAGTGCGCGACGCTGAGCAGTTCGTGCTCAGCATCGCCTGGCTGGACGGTGAGCTGCACCGTGGTCCAGTCGCCCTCGTGGTCGGCGACGTCGAAGGCACGGTTGACCGAGCTGTACCCGAAGAACTGCCAGTACTCCACCTGGAACTCGCCCCGGCGCAGTTCGACCACGTGCCCGTAGAGTCCGGTGTTGTGGCTGCGGGTGACCACATCCCAACCGGGTCCGTGGCGGCTGTCATCGCCCAACGGGTTGATGTGCCAGTCGGTGCGCCGCGGGTTCCGGGTCAGGTCCGCCAACCCGAGGTGGTAGATCCCGCGATCGGAGTGGTCGGCGGTGAGCACCTGTTCCGGGTGCCGGGCCAGCGTCTCGTGTGAGCGCACCACCTCGGAGCCGTTCTCCTCGCCGCCGGTGATGAGGTCAGCCCGGGCCAGGTACCACAGCACGTCGGTCGGCGTGAAGGTCTCGTCACCGTCGTCGACACTGAACCGGTAGTACGGCCGGTAGCGTTGCAGCAGCACGTCTTCGAACGCATCCGGGGTGCCATCCTGATCGGCATCGGCCGAGGCGACACAGACCACCGTGCCGCGGACCTTCTCGGCTGTTTGCCCTGCACCGCATCCGGCCGCATTTGTTGCCGTACCCGTTGGGCTGCCGGCGCCATCCCCACCCAGGTCGGAGCATGCCGCCAGGGTTGCGGCGACCGTGACCGTCACAAGCCATCGTCCGACCATCATCGCCGCCTTCGGCGCAGTAGCTATCACCTTCAATGCACGGTAGCCACCGGGCGCCACGGCGAGCTACGTCTCGACGGCGGTGTACGTGTCGCGGCTCGGTTGGCCGGCCAAGCCATGCGCGACCAGGGCATCGAGCCGCTGCCGGGTCGCCGGCACCGGCCAGCCCAGTGCCCGCGCCATCTCCCGCACCGTGGTCACCACCATCGTGTCGAGGTACCGCCGGCTCACGTACGCCGGATCCGCGCCGCCGCCGACCGTGAACAGCCGGCAGGTCAGTTCGAGCACCGACGCCGGCCAACCGGCGCCGCTGGTTTCTACACCCGCCGACGTGACCAGTAGCTGACGGTGCAGTTCGCCGACGGCGCGCTCGTACCGGGCCTTGTCGCCGACGATCTGGCGCAGCGCCGCCGTACTCAATGGCCCGCCCCGCAGCGCCTCGGCGACGTCGTGCGCGTCGCGGGACAGCTCCATCGTGCGATGGTCGGTTTCCTTGCCGCGCCCGGGATACAGCGCGACAAGCAGCTGCGGTGACAGCAACGAGGCGCGCCGGTACAGGAACTTCCCGTACCAGGCCAGTCCGGCCTGTGGCAGCTCGTCCTTCCATTGCCATACCCGGGCCTCGTTGTGGCCCATCCCCTCGGCGAACGGCTTGGCGTCCTCGCCGGCGACAGCCTCCCACAGCGATGGCGCCTCGACCCGGTCGGCCGGAAACAGCAGTACCGCCCCGAGATCGTCGACGTGGCGGCCGACCTCCTCCAGCGAGTCGACCCGGGCCAGCCACCGATTGGCCCGCGCGCGACGCGGCTCCCATCCGCCCGACACCATCATCCCTTCGTACTACCGGCCCGCCCGCGGGGAAAGTGCCACCGCTTCACCACATCGGCGAACGAGGCGCCGGCCCGAGGTGGTCGATGAGCGCCGCGATGTCATCGGCCATGAGCCGCACGTCGATCGGTCGATCGATGTCCGCGGTACGGCCGTGCCCCTGCAGATCGACAGCGATGACCTGGTGGCGCTCCGACAGCGCGGGCAGGATCGGCCCGAACATCTCGCCCGACCCGAGCCCGCCGTGCAGCAGGATCAGTGGCCGCCCCGCCCCATGCGTCCCGAAATAGAGGTTGATGCCACGGTGAGGCAGGCGAACAGATGTTCGGCCCGCTCCGCTTCGTCCAGCACGGCGACCGCGAAGTCCTCGGTCGAGACGCGGAGTCCCCCGGGCCGGCCGGGCAGGCCGTCGCGGGCGGTGCGGTACCCACCAGTGCGCGGTCCCGGCCCGATTCCGCCCGGTGGCGGGCTGATGTAGGTCCATCGCACATCGGTGACGGTGCGGTAGTAGGTCAGCGCGTCCCGCTGTCCGACGATCTCGGGTACGGCATGGTCGGGGTAGCCGCCGGCGTCCGCCAGCTGGGTACCCGTTTCACCGCGCAGGCTGCCGAACCCGCCGACCACCAGCAGCCGCGGCGCGCCTGTGCCGCACCCGCGCAACGCCTGGACCAGCGATCGGGCCGCGCGTTCGTAGTATCCCTGATCGTCCAGGCTCGCCGCGTGGCCCACCGCGCTGACCAGCACGTCGCAGTCGGCCAGTACCGCGGCGACGGCCACCGGGTCGAAGACATCGGCCCGCACGACCGGCAACGCTGACTCGCCGTGATCGCCGCGGAACCCGTCGCGTACCACGGCCGTGACCGCGTGCCCGCGCCGCAACGCTTCCCGCATGATGCATCCGCCGATGCGACCCGACGCGCCGATGACGGTGATGCGCACGTGCCTGCCTCCTTCGCGGCTGAGCGAGCCGGCGCGGGCCGGGTGGCATCGACTCTGCTCGGTATTGCTCTGCGACATAAATATGTCGCAGAGCAATACTCCGCGCCACAACACATCCGACCACGCCGCCGCCATGTTGGGGGACCCGGCGCGGACCCGGCTGTGGTACCTCTGAGCAATGACCTACAACCCCTATGACTACCTGCCGACGGTTCCCGAGTTCCGGGTGACCAGTACGGACGTTCAGGACGGTGAGAAGCTGGCCAACCCCCAGGTCAGCGGAGTCTTCGGCGCCGGCGGGCAGGACGTCTCACCGCAGCTGTCATGGTCCGGCCACCCCGCGGAGACCCGCAGCTTCGTGGTGACCGCGCTGGACCCGGATGCGCCGACCGCGAGCGGCTTCTGGCACTGGGCGGTCGTCGACATCCCGGCCAGTGTCACCGCCCTGCCCACCGGCGCCGGAAACGTTGCCGGCAGCGGGCTGCCTGCCGGCGCGTTCCAGCTACGAAATGACGGCGGCGGGGTCGGGTACGTGGGGGCCGCGCCGCCAGCCGGGCACGGCCGGCACCGGTACATGTTTGTCGTACACGCGGTCGACGTGGAGTCGCTCGGCATCGAGAGCAGCGCCCCGCCGGCGTTGCTCGGGTTCAACCTGTTCTTCCATACCCTGGCCAGGGGCACAATCGTCAGCTGGTACGAGGTGCCGGCCTGACGGACCGGTACATCTGGCCACTGTGGACACAGCGGCGCCGCGCGAGCGGGCCGCTGGCGATCCGGCATGAATCCATGCCGGTCACCCACCCAGACGTCGGACCGATCCACACGGCGGGCCTATATCCCTAGGTGCCAACGTGCGTCTATATTCGCTGCCGCCGATATTAATTTCAGCGGGAGGGTCTCATGTCCGGGTCGGTTGCATCCCCGCTTCGCCGTCTGGCAGCCCCCGTCGTGGTGCTGCTCCTGCTCAGCGTCCAACCACCCGCGACCGCCGCGGCCGCCGCACCCCGCCCGGCCAGCCAGGCGCCGACGGGGGGCCCCGTGGCCGTACGGCTACAGCCGCCGGCCAGCGTGCTCTCCGCACCCGAACAGGGCGCCGGCGCGACACCGGCGCCGTGTGACCCGGCCAAGCTGCCCAAGGCGACGTCGACGGCTGTGGTACCGAAGCAGACGATCCAGATCGCCCACGACGGCGCCCAGATCTCCTTCCCGCCCGATGCGGTGAAGGCTGCGACCACGATCGTCGCGACGTCACTGTGCCAGCCGGCGCTGGCGCCGATGGACCAGTCGATGACCAACGTCACCGCCCAGCCGCGCCGCGGGTACCGGTTCCTGCCGCACCAGCTGTTCGCCACCGACGTCACGATCACGCTGCCGTACGACCCGACGCTGATCCCGCTCGGGCTGACCGAGCTGGACGTCTACACCTACTTCTACGACGACGTGTCGACCAGCTGGCGAGCGCTGGAACGGGTGTCGATCGATGCCGAGGCGCATACGATCACCAGCTTCACCGACCACTTCACCGATTTCGTCAACGCCACGCTGACCGTGCCGGACCATCCCGAGGCGCTGTCCTACAACCCGACCAGCATCAAGGACATCAAGGCCGCCAACCCGGCCTCCGGGGTGAACCTGGTTGCCCCGCCGCAGGTGAACAACGGCGGCAGCGCCGGTTTGTCGTACCCGATCGAACTGCCGCCGGGGCGCGCCGGGATGGCACCGGCGGTCGGCCTGCGCTACGACTCCACGGCCGGCAACGGCTGGCTGGGCGTCGGCTGGGATCTGTCCGCACCGGCGGTCAGCATCGACACCCGGTGGGGCGTGCCGCGGTACAGCGCCACGCAGGAGACCGAGACGTACACGGTCATCTCGGAGCAGCTCACCCCGGTCGCCAACCGCGGGGCGTTGCAGCCGCGGACGGCGGAGAAGGTGTTCCACACGCGGGTGGAGGGGGGCTTCGCCACCATCGTCCGGCACGGCTCCAGCCCGCAGAACTACTGGTGGGAAGTCACCGAGAAGAACGGCACCCGGTCGTTCTACGGCGGCGATCCGGCGACCGGGCAGGTTGCCGGCGCGGTGCTCGCCGACGACAACGGCAACGTGTTCCGCTGGGCGCTGCGCGAGAAGCGCGACCTCAACGGCAACGCGATCCGGTACAGCTACGACCAGGTGGCCGACGTCGGCGTGGCCGGCGGTTCGGTACCGGGCCGGGAGCTGTACCTGCGCAGCATCAACTACACCCGGACCCCGACGGCGGCCGGTGCCTACACCGTGACGTTCGTCCGCGACAGCGAGCTGCCCGGCTACACCCGGCGGCCGGACGTGGTGATCAACGCCCGGGGTGGCTTCAAGATGGTCACCGCGGAACTGCTCAGCCGGATCGACGTCACGTTCAACGGTGCGCTGGTACGCCGGTACGACCTGTCCTATGTGGAGAGTGCGTTCCGCAAGATGCTGCTGCGGTCGGTGACCCAGCGCGGTGCCAGTGGCGCGGCCTTCAACACGCATGAGTTCAGCTACTTCGACGATGTCCGCGAGGCGGGCGGCTACAACGGGTTCGCCCCCACGACCACCTGGTCGACCGGATCCGACAGCGTCAGCGCCGGGCTACTCGGCTTCGGGGAAGCCAGCGCGTTGAGCGGATCGATCAGCACCGGTGTCGGCGGTCACCTGTACGTCGGGTTCAACCCGCTGCTGCCCCGCAAGCCGGGCTCGGCCGGCGGCAAGGTGGGGTTCACCCGCAGCAGCAACGACGGCGTACTCGCCTTGGTCGACCTCAACGGGGACAGCCTGCCGGACAAGGTCTTCAAGAGCGGCAGCCAGATCCGGTTCCGGCTCAACACGTCCGGGCCGGACGGCTCCACCGACTTCGCCGGCGCGGTCAACGCCGTACCGACCCTGCCGGGCATCTCCGCGGAGACCTCCGACACCGTGTCGTTCGGCGCCGAGCAGTACCTGGTGGCGAACGCGTTCGTCAACCACGCCACCACGTTCACCGAGAACTCGACGTACTTCAGCGACGCCAACGGCGACGGCCTGATCGACCTGGTACGGGGTGGCCAGGTGCTCTTCAACCATCTCGACGCGAACGGGATCCCCACGTTCACCGCGGACAGCGGTGACACGCCGGTCCGGATCGACTCCGGCGCGGTCGACTCGTCCGGGGTCATCGACGACTTCGAGTCGGTCTTCCAGGAGCGGATCGACAACCACCCGCTCGCCGACACGCTGCGCCGCTGGGTCGCGCCGTTCGACGGTCTGGTCCAGGTCACCGGCGACGTCGCGTTGATCCAGGACACCAGCGCCGCGCGGGCCGCGTACCGCACCGCGGACGGGGTACGGGTGGCCGTACAACACAACGGCAGCGAGCTGTGGTCGACGTCGATCGCGGCCACCGACTACGCTCCGCGGACCCCCGGTGGCGTGGACTCCATTGTGGTCAGTCGCGGCGACCGGCTGTACTTCCGCGTACAGTCCAACGTGGACGGTGCGTACGACCAGGTCTCGTGGAACCCGGTAATCGGCTACCTGGGCGTGGGTGCGGCACCCGATGTGAACAATCTCGACGCCTACCGCTACCAGGCGTCGGCCGACTTCGTGCTCGCC
>DASRRF010000204.1:0-1591 GCA_035695905.1 Micromonosporaceae bacterium
ATCGGTCCGGGTCGGTTGAGGGGCAACAGCGTCAAGTCCGCTCGGTCAGCGAGCCGAGCTCGCGGCGCAGGTTCGCCCGCGCCGGTTCTTCCCACGCCGCGTACAGCGCAGGCGTGCGGAACAGCGCGGGCAGCTCCAGCAGGTGGCGCAGCACTGCGGCCCGCCCGGTCCAGAAGGCCGGCTCCGGCACGTGCGCGTACTCCCGCCGGATCGCCGCGGCGTACGCCGCGTACCGCGCGGCCGGCCGGGCCAGCACGGCCAGGTCCGCATCGCAGAGCAGGGCGCCGTTGCGGTCGCCGGGGGCCGGGTCGTGCGTCGCGGTCAGCCGGACCAGCCGGGCGACCTCCGCGACCGCCGTCCCTCGACCCCGCCACCCCGCCCACGCCGGTGCGGCCAACCCGAGACCGGCCAGCGTCGAGGAGGCCAGCGCCGCGCTCGCCTCCTCGTTGTCGCCGGGCGCGGCCCGCGGATCGTAGACCGCGTCGTGGAACCAGGCGGCCAGCCGTACCGTGCCGGGATCGTCCACAGTGGCGCAATATTCATCCACAGTGGACAGCACCGCGGTGAGATGCTCGACATTGTGGTAGTACCGGTGCGGCTCCACCCAGCGGGCCAGCAGATCGGCGGCCGCGGCGTCGACATCCGGTCCGGTCCGGCCCACGGCCAGCCGCCAGCCGGCGAGCAGGTCCTGCATGTGGACATTCTGCGGGTACGGGAGAGCCGGCGGGCTTACGCTCGGTGCCATGTCCTCGGTCGACTCCCTACTGACCGAATGGCATCGCCGGTCCCGGGCGACGGTGCGGGACCGCTGGCGCCGGGTGCGCGCCAACGCGATGGTTGCGCTGCAGGCCGGGATCGCCGCCGGCCTGGCCTGGCTGCTCGCGCACGATGTGATCGGGCACCCGCGACCGTTCTTCGCGCCGATCGCCGCGGTCATCACCCTCGGGGTCAGCGTGGGCCAGCGCCTGCGCCGGGCGGCGGAGCTGGTGTTCGGCGTCGCGCTGGGGATCGCCGTCGGGGACGCGCTGATCTATCTGATCGGGACCGGGGCCTGGCAGATCGCGCTGGTCGTGGTGCTCGCGATGGTGGTCGCGGTGTTCCTCGGCGGCAGCGCCCCGCTGGTCTCCCAGTCGGCGTCATCGGCCGTACTCGTGGCGACGCTTGCCCCGCCGAGTACCGGCATCTACTACACCCGGTTCATCGACGCGCTGGTCGGCGGTGGCGTCGCGCTGGCGGTGATGGCCCTGTTGCTGCCCGCCAACCCGCTGACCGTGGTCAGCCGGGCGGCCGGCGCGACTCTGTCCGTACTCAGTGAGGGGCTGGCCGAGGCGGCTGCGGCGCTGGCGGCCGGCGACGGCGCGCGCGCCCGGACCGCGCTGACCCGGTTGCGGGAGGGCGAGAACGACCTGACGCATTTCCGCGATGCGCTGCCGGCCGGCCGGGAGACCGCGACGCTCGCGCCGCTGCGCTGGCGGGCGCGCGGACCGCTGGCGCAGTACGTGGATGCGGCCAAGCACGTCACCCGCGCGCTGCGTAACGCCCGGGTACTGGTGCGGCGCAGCGTGACGCTGCTGGCCAACGGCGAGCCGGT
>DASRRF010000205.1:0-2161 GCA_035695905.1 Micromonosporaceae bacterium
AGCACCGCGCGCCGGGGAGCGCCGAGTGCCTTGCGGATACCGATTTCCCGGGTGCGCTCGGTCACCGTCACCACGGTGCCGGCTTCGGTGCGGTCGAGCGCGTCATCCGCGGCGTCCAGGTTCGCCGACACGGTCGACGTCACCGTGCCCTGCGCCACCGCAACCGTACGCGGCGCGGAGTTGGACGCGGCCGCGTCCGTACCCACCACGGCGGTGTACGCCCAAGCCGCCCCGGCGACGGCCAGCGCGGCGAGCCCCAGGTTTTGTCACGAACGTTCGTCGCCGCCAGAGTCGCATGGTGGCCGATCGTGCCGGGCGTCGCTAGGAGTACGCCCGGCGCGACCTCAAAGCCCGCTGGGAGTCGGTAACGGCAGCGAGTGCGGTGCGGTACGCGGCAGGATGACCCGGAACGTCGCGCCCTGGCCGGGTCCACCGAGCAGCTCGACCCGACCGCCGTGCGCGGTCACGATGGCGGCCACAATGGACAGACCGAGCCCCGAGCCGCCGCCACCGCCCCGGGTACGGCTCGGATCGGCACGGTAGAGCCGTTCGAAGATGCGCGACGCCTGTTCCACCGCCACCCCCGGGCCGGTGTCCGTCACCTCGATGACCGCGGTCGGTTCACCGGCCGGCAGTACGGTACCCACCGCCGCGAGCGGCACGGTGGCCCGGTCGCTGCGTCCGCCGCGGCTGACCCGGACCACCACCTTGGCGTACGGCGGGGTGTGGTGCAGCGCATTGGTGAGCAGGTTCGTGGTCACCTGTCGCAGCCGGGCTTCGTCGCCCTCGACGGTCACCGGGTCGAACGACGCCAGCCGCACCACCCGGTCCGGCGCGCGTACGTGTGCGTCGCGCACCGCGTCGGCGGCGATTTCCAGCAGGTCCACCGGATGGCGCTCCAGCGGCCGCTCCTCGTCGAGCGACGCCAGCAGCAGCAGGTCGTTGACGAGCAAGCCCATCCGGGCCGCCTCGTCCTCGATCCGGCGCATCATCTCGTCCAGCTCCGGGCCGGGTGGTACACCGCCGCGCCGGTAGAGCTCGGCGAACCCGCGGATCGACGTCAACGGCGTACGCAGTTCGTGCGAGGCGTCCGCGAGGAACTGGCGCAGCCGCTGCTCGGAGGCGGCCCGGGCGGCGAGCGCCCGCTGGATGCGGCCGAGCATCGCGTTCATCGCCAGACCCAGCCGGCCGGGCTCGGTGTGCGGGTCCGCGTCCGGTGCACGCCGGCCCAGGTCGCCGCCGGCGATTGCCGATGCGGCCTCTTCCATCCGGGTCAGCGGACCGAGTCCTAGCCGTACCACGGCGGACGCGGTGATCGCGAGCAGTACCAGCACCAGACCGGCCGCGCCGAGCCCGATCGTGAGCAGCTGGTTGACGGTCGCGTCCACCTGGTCCATCGAGATCGCGGCCACCGAGTACATCCCGTTATGGTCCACGGCGACCTGGATCCGCCAACCGTCCACAGTGTACGCATGCTTGCCTACATGCGAGGCGAGGTCGGCGAATGAGCCCAGCGCACCGTCGTCGCCCTGGGACTTCACCAGCGCCCCGGTCGACGAGTAGTACCGGACGGCGATCTTGTCCCCGTACCCCTCCGGAAGCTGCGGCGGTGGGCGGCGGTCATCGTCCGGGCGGTACGGCGCGTGCGACATCCGGTCGAGCTGGTCATCCACGCGGTCGGTGAGATACCCGCGCAGCTTGACCGCGCCGACGAAGTTGGCCACGAGCAGGGCGACCGCGCACAGCGCGACGATCGCGACAACCATCCGGGAGCGCAGTGTCCACTGTGCCCACCGCCGCGGTCGCCAGCGGATCCTCACGGTGCATCCGCGCCGCGCGGCAGGCGCAACGCGTACCCCACGCCGCGGACCGTATGGATCAGCGGCGGCGACCACCGGTCGATCTTGCGGCGCAGATAGTACACATAGGACTCGACGATCCGGCCGTCGCCGCCGAAGTCGTAGGACCACACCCGATCGAGGATCTGCGCCTTGCTGACCACCCGGCCGGCGTTCACGATCAGGTACCGCAGCAGGTTGAACTCGGTGGGCGACAGCTCGATCAGCTTGCCGCCGCGGCGTACCTCGTGCGCGTCCTCGTCCAGCTCCAGATCGGCGTAGCGCAGCACGCTGGTGTCCACCATCGCAGGCTCGGCGCGGCC
>DASRRF010000206.1:0-3548 GCA_035695905.1 Micromonosporaceae bacterium
GAACTGTGCCTTACCGCCCAGCGGCTGCTGGGTGATCATCGAGTACGGGCCGGTGGAGCGCGCGTGGATCTTGTCGTCCACCAGGTGGTTCAGCTTCAGGATGTAGATGTAACCGACCGCGATCGGATCCGGCAGCGGCTCGCCGGAGCGCCCGTCGAACAGCCGCGACTTCCCGCTCGCTCCGACCAGCTGGGTGCCATCCCGGTTGGCGAGGGTCGACGACAGCAGACCGGCGATCTCCTCTTCCTTCGCACCGTCGAACACCGGCGTGGCCACGTTGGTGTCCGGCGCGGCCTCCTCGGCGCCGATGCCGCGCAGCGCCTTCTTCCAATCGGTGTCGTTCCCGTCGATCTTCCAGCCGGTCTTGGCCACCCAGCCGAGGTGCGTCTCCAGTACCTGGCCGATGTTCATCCGGCTGGGTACGCCGAGCGGGTTGAGCACGATGTCCACCGGCGTGCCGTCTTCGAGGAACGGCATGTCCTCGACCGGCAGGATCTTCGCGATGACGCCCTTGTTGCCATGCCGGCCGGCGAGCTTGTCACCGTCCTGGATCTTCCGCTTCTGCGCCACGTACACCCGGACCAGCTCGTTGACTCCGGGCGACAGCTCGTCGCCGTCCTCCCGGCTGAACGTGCGTACCCCGATGACTGTTCCGTTCTCGCCGTGCGGAACCTTCAGCGACGTGTCCCGCACCTCGCGGGCCTTCTCGCCAAAGATCGCCCGCAGCAGCCGCTCCTCCGGGGTCAGCTCGGTCTCCCCCTTCGGGGTGACCTTGCCGACCAGGATGTCTCCGGGTACGACCTCGGCGCCGATCCGGACGATGCCCCGCTCATCGAGGTCCGCCAGCATCTCTTCGCTGACGTTCGGGATGTCGCGGGTGATCTCCTCCGGACCGAGCTTGGTGTCCCGGGCGTCGACCTCGTGCTCCTCGATGTGGATCGAGGTGAGCACGTCCTCCTGGACGAGGCGCTGCGACAGGATGATCGCGTCCTCGTAGTTGTGCCCCTCCCAGGGCATGAACGACACCAGCAGGTTGCGGCCGAGCGCCATCTCACCGTTCTCGGTGCACGGCCCGTCCGCGATGACCTGGCCGGCCTCGATCCGCTGGCCTTCGTACACGACCGGCTTCTGGTTCACGCACGAGCCGGCGTTGGACCGGCGGAACTTGTGCAGCAGGTAGGTACGCCGGTGGCCGTCGTCCTGGTGCACGGTCACATAGTCCGCGCACAGGTCCTCGACCACGCCGGGCGCCTCGGCAACCACCACGTCGCCGGCGTCCACCGCGGCCCGGTACTCCATGCCGGTGCCGACCAGCGGCGCCTCCGCCTTGATCAGCGGAACCGCCTGGCGCTGCATGTTCGCACCCATCAGCGCCCGGTTGGCGTCGTCGTGCTCCAGGAACGGGATCATGGCGGTCGCCACCGACACCATCTGCCGCGGCGAGACGTCCATGTAGTCCACCGCGTCCGGGGCGACCGAGTCGACCTCGCCGCCCTTCCGCCGGACCAGTACCCGGTCCTCGGCGAACCGGCCGTCGGCCAGCAGCGGCGCGTTGGCCTGCGCCTTGACGTGCCGGTCCTCCTCGTCCGCGGTCAGGTAGTCGATCTGGTCGGTGACCCGGCCGCTGACCACCTTGCGGTACGGCGTCTCGATGAAGCCGAACGGGTTGACCCGGCCGAACGTGGACAGCGCGCCGATCAGGCCGATGTTCGGGCCTTCCGGGGTTTCGATCGGGCACATCCGGCCGTAGTGCGACGGGTGCACATCGCGGACCTCGAAGCCGGCCCGCTCCCGGGACAGGCCGCCCGGGCCGAGCGCGCTGAGCCGGCGCCGGTGGGTGAGCCCGGCCAGCGGGTTGGTCTGATCCATGAACTGGGACAGCTGCGACGTACCGAAGAACTCCTTGATCGCAGCCACCACCGGCCGGATGTTGATCAGAGTCTGCGGCGTGATCGCCTCGACGTCCTGGGTGGTCATCCGCTCCCGGACGACCCGCTCCATCCGGGACAGGCCGACCCGGACCTGGTTCTGGATCAGCTCGCCGACCGTACGCAGCCGCCGGTTGCCGAAGTGGTCGATGTCGTCCGGCTCGTAGTCCGACTCACCGGCGTGCAGCCGGCAGAGGTACTCGATGGTCGCGACGATGTCGTCCTCGGTCAGCGTGCCCGTGGTGATGGGTACCCCGACCTGGAGCTTCTTGTTGAACTTGTACCGGCCGACCTTGGCCACGTCGTACCGCTTGGGGTTGAAGAACAGGTTGTCCAGCAGGGTCTGCGCGTTCTCCCGGGTCGGCGGCTCACCCGGCCGCAGCTTCCGGTAGATGTCGAGCAACGCCTCGTCCTGCCCGGCGATGTGGTCCTTCTCCAGCGTGGTGAGCATCAGCTCGGACCACGCGAACCGCTCCCGGATCCGGTCCGCGGACCACCCGATCGCCTTGAGCAGGACGGTCACCGCCTGGCGGCGCTTGCGATCGATGCGGACACCCACGGTGTCCCGCTTGTCGATGTCGAACTCCAACCAGGCGCCCCGGCTCGGGATCACCTTGACGCTGGACAGGTCGCGGTCGGATGTCTTGTCCGGCTCCTTGGAGAAGTAGACCCCGGGAGAACGGACGAGCTGGCTCACCACGACCCGCTCGGTGCCGTTGATGATGAACGTGCCCTTGGGCGTCATCATCGGGAAGTCCCCCATGAACACCGTCTGGCTCTTGATTTCGCCGGTGGTGTTGTTGGTGAACTCCGCGGTTACGAACAGCGGGGCGCAATAGGTGAGGTCCTTCTCCTTGCACTCTTCGATCGAGGCCTTGACCTCGTCGAAGCGCGGTGCGGAGAAGGAAAGCGACATGGTCCCGGAGAAGTCCTCAATAGGACTGATCTCCTCCAGGATCTCCGCTAAACCCGAACGTGAGTGCGGGCTGTCGGCAGATCGCGTCTGCCACGCCTCGTTCCCCACCAGCCAGTCGAAAGACTCCGTCTGAATGGCGAGAAGATTGGGGACCTCGAGGTGTTCGGTGATCCTGCCGAAAGTTATCCGGCGGGGTGCGAATGCGCTCGACGTACGACTGGTCTTCGCAGGGCGGGAAGCTGCCAAGATGCGTCCTTCCGAGGACCGGTGCTGCAACGGCCGTTACGCGTGCACTCCGACGGACCCTGATCCGAAAGGTCCAGAGCGGACATTCCGGGCAGGGAGAAAGTCGGAAGGCAGCGCAAACTAGCAGTGTAGCCGCGTGGCTAACCGCTGTCCAGCCGCCACCGCAGGGTTCGTCAGAACGTGCCTCAGAACACTGTCTGGGCCGCTCTGGCTAATGCGGCGCTGGCCGTCGCAAGCGCGGAAGGTTGTGCTGTTTCAGCGTGCCTGCCAGGACGTTCGTCGTCAAGGGCTAGGCCGCGGGTCGGCCGTGGCGGTTCCCGGCAAAAGCCCCATACGGCTCAAATCAAGATCGCCGCCCGGGTACAAAGCACCCGAAACGGCGATCTTGACAGAAAGGTTACTTGAGCGTGACGCCCGCGCCCTCGGCCTCGAGCTTTGCCTTGGCCTTCTCCGCGGCC
>DASRRF010000207.1:0-14355 GCA_035695905.1 Micromonosporaceae bacterium
CATCGTCCGCGAGCTGGTACGGATCCACGGCGGCACGTTGACCCTGGACGACGCAGGCCCGGGCCTGCGGGCCGCGGTCGACCTGCCGGCAAGCTGACCGAACCGGCCGGGCTAGAGCCCCAGCCGGGCGGTTCGCAGCCGGTCGACGAGATCGTCCGGGCCGACGACGTTGACCTGCGCGGCTCGCTGCCGGCCGAAACAGAACAGCAGCAGCTCGCCGGGTGGGCCGGACAGGCGTACCTCTGGCCCGCCGCGTCCCGCCTTGGTCTCCCCGTACCCGGGGGAGTGCAGCACCACGGTCGCGGGGAAGCGGCGCAGGCCGAGCTTGCCCATCGCCTTGGCCCGCGACCACAACGCGGACTCCGTCGCCGGGGGCAGCTCGCGCGGCGTCCAGTCCGGCTGGGCGCGCCGGACGTCCTCGTGGTGTACGAAGAACTCCGCGGTGTTGATCCCGACGTCGATCGGTGCCACTGCGGACATGCTCCACCACGGAGGGTTGCGAAGCTTCTCGATCAGGGTGTCGTACGGCTCGGCTCTGGCCGTACCGGCGCGAACCCTCTCCATCCGGTCGCGCAACGGGTTCAGCAGGATGCCGGGCGCGGCGTCCGGACGGCGCTCCCGGACGACCAGGTGGGCGGCGAGATCCCTGGTGGTCCAACCGGTGCACAGGGTCGGTGCGTCCGGGCCGAGTTGCACCATCAGGTCGGCGAGGGCCTCGCGCTCCGCACGGGCGGGCCGTAGCGCGGTCACCCGCGGAATCGTACGCGTACTCCGCCGATGTGAGCTACGTCGCTGTTCGCCTGCCGAGAATGGTAAGGACCGGACGGGTCATCGTGTCGTACGGTGGGTGGCCGGGAGTGGGGAGGTGGCGGTGACCGACGGCGGCGTACTTGGCCGCGGGTTTCGCGTGCTTGCCCAGGCGATCCGCGAGCAGCCCCGGATCTTCACCGTCGCGGTCGCCGGCAGCAGCCTGTTCGGGCTGCTCACCATCGGCAGCGCGTACGTGATCGGGCAGATCGTCGGGCGGGTCGTGCTGCCGTCCATCGAGGGTGGCGAGGTGCTCGGCGGCGCGCTGGCGGTCGGCGCGGTGGTGATCATATGTCTCAGCCTGGCCAAGGTCCTCGGCATCTTCGCCCGCCGGCTCGGTGCCGGCGCGATGCAGTTCCGCCTGCAGGCCGCGTACCGCCGCCGGGTCACCCGCCGCTACCTGGAGCTACCGGTGGCCTGGCATCACCGGCACGCCACCGGAACCCTGCTGTCCAACGCGAACTCCGACGTCGAGGCGGCGTTCTTCCCGATCGCGCCGCTGCCGTTCGCGGTCGGCACGCTGGTCATGCTCGTCGGCGCGGTCGCCTCGCTGTTCGCGGTGGACTGGGTGCTCGCGCTCGTCGGCTGCACGATCTTCCCGGCGCTGTTCGGGCTGAATGTCGCGTACTCCCGGCGGATGGCTCCTCGCCAGGCCCGCGCCCAGCAGTTGCGCGCCGAGGTCAGCGCGATCGCGCACGAGAGCTTCGACGGCGCGCTGGTGGTCAAGACGATGGGCCGGGAGGCCGCCGAGACATCCCGCTTCTCCATCAAGGCGTTCGAGCTGCGCGATGCGCTGGTGCAGGTCGGCCGGGTCCGCGGCGCGTTCGACCCGATGCTGGAGACCCTGCCCGGCCTGGGCACGCTGGCCGTACTCGTGGTCGGCGCGTTCCGGCTGCGCGCCGGCGCGGTCAGCATCGCCGAGGTGGTGAGCGTGGCGTTCCTGTTCACCGTGCTGGCGTTCCCGGTCCGGGCGATCGGATGGGTGCTCGCCGAGCTGCCGCGCGCGGTCGCCGGCTGGGACCGGGTTGCGCATGTACTGTCCGCGACCGGCGAGATGGGGTACGGGTCGCAGCCGTTGGATGGCACCGGTCCGGCCACGCTGCGCTTTGACAACGTGACGTTCAGCTATGACATGCCTGATGGACTGCCCGGTGACCCGGTCCTGCATGGCGCGTCGTTCGAGGTGCCGGCCGGCCGTACGGTGGCGCTCGTCGGGCCGACGGGTTCCGGCAAGTCGACGATCGCGTCGCTGGCCGCGCGGCTGGTCGACCCGCACACCGGTGTGGTCCGGCTGGACGGGGTGGACGTACGCGAGCTGACCTCGGCCGCGCTGGCCGGTACGGTCGCCCTGGTGCCGCAGGTGCCGTTCGTGTTCGACGACACCGTACGGGGCAACGTGACCCTGGACCGTACGGGGTTGGACGACGACGCGGTGTGGCGGGCGCTGCGGCTGGCCCAGGCCGACAGCTTCGTGTCCGGGCTCGGCGCGTCGGAGTCGGTCAAGGCCGAAGGCCCAGCGCCGCCGCGGGTTGGCGGAGCCGGCCTCGACACGATGGTGGGGGAGCGGGGCACCTCGCTCTCCGGTGGGCAGCGCCAGCGGCTGACCCTGGCCCGGGCGCTGGCCGGGTCGCCCCGGCTGCTGGTGCTCGACGACGCGACCAGCTCGGTGGATCCCCGGGTGGAGGCCGCGATCCTTGCCGCTCTTAGGGGAAGGGACTCGATCCTGGTGGTCGCCTACCGCCGGGCCACGATCGCGCTCGCCGACGAGGTGGTCTACCTCGAACACGGCCGGGTGGTCGCCCGCGGCCCGCACCAGCGGCTGCTGCGGACCATTCCCGGGTACGCGAACCTGGTCACCGCGTACGAGCAGGCCGAGGCGGACCGCGAGCGGGAACGGGCGTACGACGAGGTGCCGGCGTGAGCGAGCGAAGCGAGCGAACCATTAGGCTCAGCAGCTTGCGTGAGCGGCGCCTCCGAGCGGGACGCGAGGAGGCGGCGTGAACGAGTCCACCTGGAAGACGCTGCGGCGCGGGCTGGCGCTCTCGCCGGAGCTGCGCACCGGGCTGGCCGGCACGCTCGGGTTGGCCATCGTCGCGATGGCCGGGCGGGTCGCCATACCCGTCGCCATCCAGCAGGGCATCGACCACGGGTTGCGCGCCGCGGGTGGCCCGGATCTGGGCGTCGTCGGTACCGTCGTCGGGCTGACCCTCGGCGTCCTGGCCATCACCACCAGCTGCGGGTACCTGATGATGCGCCGGCTGTTCACGGTCAGCGAGACCGCGCTGGCCGGGGTACGCACCCGCACGTTCCGGCACGTGCACGACCTGTCGATGCTGCACCAGCAGTCGGAGCGGCGTGGGTCACTGGTGTCCAGGGTGACCAGCGATGTCGACGCGATCACCCAGTTCATCCAGTGGGGCGGGGTGATCCTGCTGATTTCTGGTGGCCAGCTGTTCGTCACGACCATCGTGATGGCGGTCTACTCGTGGCAGCTCACGCTCGTCGTGTACGCCGCGTTCCTGCCGCTGGTGCTCGTGATCCGGTCGTTCCAGAAGCGGCTCGCCGCGGCGTACGGCACGGTACGCACGCGGATCGGTGCGTTGCTCGCGGTCGTCAGCGAGAGCGTCGTCGGGGCCGAGGTCATCCGGGCGTACGGCGTTTCGCACCGGACCGCGGCGCGGCTGGACGATGCGATCGACGCGCATCGGGTGGCTCAGGAGCGGGCCATGCGGACCACCGTAGTCAGCTTCTCCGCCGGCGAGATCGGCGCTGGCCTGGCGATGGCGTCGGTGGTCGTGGTCGGGGTCGCCCTCGGCGTTGGCGGCGGCCTCACCATCGGCCAGCTGACCGCGTTCCTTTTCCTGGTGACGCTGTTCATCCAGCCGGTGCAGATCGCCACCGAGGTACTCAACGAGGCGCAGAACGCGATCGCCGGCTGGCGCCGGGTACTCGACGTCCTGGAGCTCCGGCCGGACGTGGCGGATCCGGCCGAGCACGGGCTGGACCTGCCGCCCGGCCCGATCGACGTACGCTTCGCCGGGGTCAGCTTCGCGTACCCGGGCGGCCCGACCGTACTGTCCTCAATTGACCTGGAGATTGCCGCGAAGACCCGGGTCGCGGTGGTCGGCGAGACCGGCAGCGGCAAGACCACGCTCGCCAAGCTGCTCACCCGGTTGATGGACCCGGCGCAGGGTTCCGTACTGCTTTCCGGCGTACCGCTGGATCAGGTCCGGTTCTCCTCGCTGCGCCGGCGGGTGGTGATGGTGCCGCAGGACGGCTTCCTGTTCGACGCGACGATCGCCGACAACATCCGGTTCGGCCGGCCCTCGCTCACCGACGACGACGTTGCCCTGGCCCTGGCCGAGCTGGGCCTGGCGGACTGGGCTGACGGCCTGCCGGGCGGGTTGAAGACGCCGGTCGGTGAGCGTGGCGAGGCGCTGTCCGTCGGCGAGCGCCAGCTGGTCGCGCTGGCCCGGGCCTACGTCGCCGATCCCGACCTGCTCGTGCTGGACGAGGCGACCAGTGCGGTCGACCCGGCCACCGAGGTACGCCTGCAGCGCGCGCTGGACGCGGTCACCCGCGGGCGTACCACGGTCGCGATCGCGCACCGGCTGTCCACCGCGCAGGGCGCCGATGAGGTGATCGTCGTCGACGCCGGCCGGATCGTCCAACGTGGACCACACGAGGAGCTGGTCCGCGACCCGTCCTCGATCTACGGCCGGCTGTACGCATCGTGGCTGGAGCAGACCCGGCCGGCGTGACATCGTCAGCTCCGTCCGGTCTGGCCCGGTACCACCGGATGGACCTCCAGGCTGCTGCATCCGTCAGTGGGCCAGCCAACGCGCACGGCGTGGGTTTCGTCCGGCGGGGTCACCAGCGGGCCGGCGACGTGGTCAGTCCGCGTGGGCCAGCACGGTGATCAGGAACTGCTGGATCCGTTGCCGCGGGCGGTCCGGCTCGGGCAGGTTGCGCAGCGCGTCGATGGCCGGCTGCACCACCGCGTCCCAGGTTTGCGCATCCATGTCCCACAGGTACGAGTAGAGCCGCTGCTCGAGCCGGTCGGCGACCTCGGCCGGCGACTCCGCCCAGGGCAGCGGCGTGGTCGCGGTGCGCTCGACCACCCGTAGCCCGGCCCGCTCGGCGGCGGCAGCCAGCGCCTGCTTGGTGTCCGGGCGGGCCTGGCGCAGCGGACGCAGGGATGCCATCGCCTTCCGGATCTCGTCGTGGCCCTCGCCGGCCAGCTTCCCCTCGCCGGTCACCGCGACCACCCGGCCGTCCGGGCGTAGCACCCGGGCCGCCTCGGTCAGGGCACCGTTGACATCCCCGATGGCGTGCAGCGCGGCCACGTAGACGACCCCGGCGACCGCACCATCGGCGACCGGCAGAGCCAACGCGTTGCCCCGGACCACCAAGCCGCCGAGCCGCTCGCGAGCCCGAGCCAGCATCTCCGCCGACAGGTCCACGCCGAACACCGCCCGACCCCGGTCCCGCAGCCCGGTGGCGACCAACCCGGTGCCGACCGCGACCTCGAGTACCGGACCGGCCGGCAGGAAGGGGTCGAGGTCGGCCGCGAACGAGGCGCCTCTGGTGGTACCGCCACGGGTTTCGTCGTACCGGTCCGCCACCCGGTCGAAGTTCAAGGAGGGGTGCACGACGGCCGATCCTAGTCGCGGCGGCTCCCGGGTGCCGGTCACTTCGCCGGTGGTGCCGGCAGCGGGCCGGCGAAGTACCGCTGGATGGTCGGCGCGACGGCCGCGACCACCCACTCCGCGGGGGCGCTCGCCAGCGGCTCGATCTTCACGATGTACCGCATCATCGCCAGCCCGGCCATCTGGGTGGCGACCAGCGCGGCGCGGTGTGGCGCCTCAACCGGGTCCAGATCCATCTGGTTCACCACCCGGCGCAGGATCTGCGTGGTGAGGAACTCGCGGAGCAGCCGTACCGTCCAGTCGTTGCTCATCGCGGAGCGGAGGACGGCGGCGGCGGCGGTCCCGGCAGGCGAGTCCCACACCCCCAGGAAGGTACGCACCAGCCGGACGCCCACCTCGTCCTTGCTGCCGGCCAGGATGCCGGGCAGGAACTCGCGTGGGTCGATCGGCACCTGGACAATCTCCAGGAAGAGCTGTTCCTTCGTGCCGAAGTAGTGATGGACCAGCGCCGGGTCGACCCCGGCGCTGGTCGCGATCGTCCGGATCGAAGCGCCGTCGAAACCGCGCTCGCCGAAGGCCTGCCGGGCGGCGGCGAGGATCGCCTCCCGGGTGTCCGGGTTGCCCGGCCGCCGTCCGGTCCGCCGGGCCATCTACCCGACGCCCTGGATCACGGGGACCGCCGGCGCAGGGTGGCCGCGGCGAGGATCAGCGCGACGAGCACGCACCCGACCACGATGCCGAGGTCACGCCACATCGTGCCGGTCGGGTCACTGTGCCGGCCCACCTCCTGCAGCGCCTGGACCGCGTACGTCATGGGCATCACGTTGCTGACGCCCTCCAACCAGCCGGCCATCTGGTCACGCGATACGAACAGTCCACAAAGGAGCGCCTGGGGCAGGACCACGACCGGCATGAACTGGACGGCCTGGAACTCGGTACGCGCGAACGCGCTGCACAGCAGCCCGAGCGACACCCCGAGGACCGCGTTCGCCACCGCGATCACGATGACCAGCACGGTGCTCCCGGCGGTGGTGAGGCCGAGGAACCAGTACGACACGGCGGCGGCGACCACGGCCTGGATCGCCGCGGCGATGCCGAAGGCTATGCCGTACCCGAAAAGCAGGTCGATCTTGCCCAACGGCGTGGTGAGCAACCGTTCCAGTGTCCCTTTGGTGCGCTCGCGGAGCATCGCGATGCTGGTAATCAGGAACATGATGACGAACGGGAAGACGCCGAGCATGATCAGCCCGATCCGGTCGAACGTGGACGGGATGCCGGGCAGCAGCGGCTCACCCTGGAACATGAAGTAGATCAGCGTCAGCAACAGGATCGGGACGAGCAGCAGCAACGCGACGGTACGCCGGTCGTGGCGGAGCTGGCGCAGGATGCGCCCGGTGGTGCTGGCCAGAATTCGGAGTGACATCAGGACACCTCGGCGGTCTGCTGGGTGCGGATCAGGGTCAGGAAGGCCGCTTCGAGATCGTCGGCGGCGGCGCTGGCGAGGATCGCCGCGGGCGTGTCGTCGGCGATCAGCCGGCCTTCGCGGATCAACAACAGCCGGTCGCACCGACCGGCCTCGTCCATCACGTGACTGGAGATGAGCAGCGTGACCCCGTTGGCGGCCATCGCCCGGAACATCCGCCACAGCTCGTCGCGCAGCACCGGGTCTTGCCCGACGGTCGGCTCGTCCAGGATGACGACCTCGGGCCTGGCGAGCAGCGTGCAGGCCAGCGACGCGCGGGCGAGCTGGCCGCCGGAGAGCGTGCCGACCATCTGGCCGAGCTGCTCACCGAGGCCGACGTCGACGGCCGTCTGCTCAGCGTCCTTTGTGGACACACCATAGAGCGACGCGAAGTAGCGGACGTTCTCCCGGACCGTGAGGTCGCCGTAGACGCTCGGCTCCTGGGTGAGATAGCCGACGCGGTGACGCAGCGACGCCGTGCCCGCCGGCTGGCCGAGCACGGTGACCGTGCCCGACTTGACGATCTGCACACCGACCAGCGAGCGCATCAGCGTGGTCTTTCCGCTGCCGCTCGGGCCGAGCAGACCGGTCACGCTGCCGCGGGGGATCTGGCAGCTCAGACTGTGCAGCACCTTCCGCTTGCCGCGCTCAACGACGAGGTCGCGGACCTCGATCGCGGTATCCATGGGTGGTGGCCTCTCTGGAATTCAACGGACGTTGAACTCAACACTAGGTGAAATCCTTCCACCGGGCAAGCCCGGTTGACTTCGAGTGCGCTCGAAGAGAGAGGCTGTCCGTCATGGACGTGCTGACGGTCGGCGAGGCCGCCGCCCAGGTCGGGCTCACTACCTACACCCTGCGCTGGTACGAACAAGAGGGGCTGGTCGCGCCCGTTGCCCGGGACACCGCCGGGCGGCGCCGGTACACCCCCGACGACGTGGACTGGCTGGTGCTGCTCACCAAGCTGCGGCGAACCGGGATGCCGGTACGGGACATGCGGCGGTACGCGGAGCTGGCCCGCCAGGGCAGCTGCACCGTGGACGCTCGCCGCAAGCTCTTCGAGGAGCACCGGGACCGGGTACAGGCCCGGATCGCCGAGCTGGAACGAGACCTCGACGTGATCAACTACAAGGTCGACATGTATCGACAGATGGAGAAGCACGCTCTTCCTTGATCGACTCGGTTTGCAGCAAGTCGCGGCATCAACGGCCGTCCGTAGGCGCAACTTCCTGCAAACCGTGCGGGTCGCGCGGTGGCCCCAGACAGAGATCGCCGTCTCAGACGGCGATCTCTGTCGTGCTATGCGGGTACTACAGGTCGAGTACGCGGTTGAGGAAATCACGGTACCGGCGCATTGCCACCCGCATCGCCTCGGTGTCGGGGCGCTCGGTGTGCGTACGCGGGTCGAGGTCGACCTCGTCCAGGAGCGAGTCGGCGAGCGCGTGTACGGCCTTGCCGACCAGCTCGTGCGCCCGTGTGACGGCGGCCTCCGGGTCGTCGATGAACAGCGCCTGAACGTCGCGCCACTCGGTGCGGAACTGCTCGGCCAGGTCCACCGCCCACACCGCGATCGCGGTCTCGGCGACATCGCCCGGACGCAGTAGCGCTACCGCCTTGGCGAGTCCCTCCTCGGACACCTCCACCGGATCCGCTTCCGCCTCCTCCACCCGTGCCTCGATGAGTACGGCGGTGGCGACCGCTTCACTCATGCCAGCGTCGGCGAGCGCGGCCTCCGCTTCGGCGACCGCCGCTTGCGCGTCAATGATCGCCGCCTCCGCCTCGGTCACCGCGGCTTGAGCCTCGTCCATGACCGGCTCGGCTTCGGCTTCGGCTTCCACTTCTGCTGACTCGGCCTCGGCGTCCTCTGCCTCAGCTTCGGCCTCAGGCTCACCCTCTGCCTCAGCTTCGGCCTCAGGCTCGGCTTCGGCCTCGGTTTCCGCCTCAGCTTCGGCCTCAGGCTCGGCTTCGGCCTCGGCCTCGGCCTCGGCTTCGGCCTCGGCCGCTGCTTCAGGCTCGGGTTCGGTTTCGGCGGCGGCTTCTTCCGCTTCGGTCTCGGTCTCCGCCTCGGGTTCGGCGACCTCGTCCGCTTCGCTCTCGGCCTCGGCTTCCGCCGCGGGCTCGGCTTCCGCTTCCGCTGCGGCCTCGGGCTCGGCCTCAGCTTCGGGCTCGGCCTCAGCCTCGGCCGCTTCGGCTTCGGGCTCAGCCTCGGCGACGGCTTCCTCGGTCTCGGTCTCCGCCTCGGGTTCGGCGACCTCATCCGATTCGGCTTCAGCCTCTACCTCGGTCGAGGCCTCCGGCTCGGTTGACGCCTCGGCCTCTGTCGACTCCTCAGCCGGGGATTCGGCTGAGGGTGCTACTTCTGGCTCGTCTGCGGCCTCGGCGACGGCTTCCTCGGCGTCGGCGTGGCCGGAATCCGCAGTCACCGCAACGGCTTCGTCGCCGTTGGGTGACGGCTCAGGGTCCGGTGTGATGACCGGAATCTCCGTGGTGGCTTCGTCGATGACGTGCCCCTCGGCCGGCGGCCTCTGCGCCGGCACAGCGACGCCTGCGGCCGTACCGCCGACTTCGCCTGGTGGTTGCTCGGTGTTGATGGGTTGCATGGCTGGCCCTTCCGTCCGACTTGTTGGACGGCCCGGCGGACTTGCCGGTACGCCCGAGGTGCGCCCGAACGCGGTAGGGGAGCCTCACGTCCAGCGGCGGCGAAAGAACATCGCCGTGCCGGGTGGACGGGGAACCCGCATCCGGAGACGGACCAGCCACGGGCGCGTCGAACCCGACGAAGAGGAGGTGAGCGCCTCGCCCAGATGCGGTTGGCGGCGCAGGCCCCAAGGTACCGCCCGGAGCCCCGCAGCACAGCCCCCCAAATGGTCTGGAGCTTAGGAATTCCGGGGCCGGCCGCAGACCCATCACCGACCGTGAGGAAGAATCGACCACTATGCGAAACCCCGGCATCGCGCAGCGCCTGCGCCGCGATCACCAAGGGCTGTTCCCGGCGATCGTCCGGCAATACGACACCGGCGAAGTACTCATGCTCGCCTGGATGGACGACGAGGCGCTGCACCGTACGCTCACCGGCGGCCGGGCCACGTACTGGTCCCGAAGCCGCGGCGAGTACTGGGTGAAGGGCGAGACGTCGGGGAACCACCAATACGTCAAAGCCGCCACGCTGGACTGTGACGGCGATGCGCTGCTGCTCGACGTCGATCAGATCGGGCCGGCCTGCCACACCGGCGCACGTAGTTGTTTCCACGATCCGCTACCGCTGGGAGGCATGCCGTGACGAGCGGGGCCGTACATCCGGACGAGGCGGGGTTCCGCGAGCTGGCCCGGGACCACCGGGTGGTTCCGGTGACCCGCCGGTTGCTCGCCGACGGCGAAACCCCGGTCGGGGTCTACCGAAAGCTTGCGGGTGGTCCGGGCACGTTCCTGCTGGAGTCCGCTGAGCAGGGTGCCGGATCGGCCGGCACGGCTTGGTCGCGCTACTCGTTCGTCGGCGTACGCAGTCTCGCCACGCTGATCGCCCGGGATGGCACCGGTGTCTGGCTCGGCACCCCGCCAGCCGGCGTTCCGGTGCGGGGCGACCCGCTGGAGATGTTGCGCGGCACCGTGGACGCGCTCGGCGGCAGCCCGGCCGCCGTCGTGGGCGAGGAGCTGCCGCCACTCACCGGTGGGATGGTCGGTTTCCTCGGGTACGACGTGGTACGACGATTCGAGCGGCTACCCGAGCTCGCCGACGACGATCTCCGGGTACCCGAGTTCGGGCTGATGCTAGCGACCGACCTGGTGGTACTCGACCACTACACCGGCTCGGCGATCCTGGTCGCGAACGCGATCATCGCGCCGGGGGACGACCCGGGTCCGGCCTACCACCAGGCGATCGGCCGGCTGGACGCGATGACCACCGCGCTGTCTCGGCCGAACCCGCCGATGGTGTCCACAGTGGAGCATTATGGTCCGGCGAGCTTTGTCAGTCGTACCCCCGAAGGGTCTTATCCCAAAGCGGTCGAGCAGGCCAAGGAGGCGATCCGGGCCGGCGAGTGTTTCCAGATCGTGGTGGCCCAGCGCTTCGAGCGGCCGACCGGCGCGGATCCGCTGGATATCTACCGGGTGCTGCGCACCACGAACCCGAGCCCGTACATGTATCTGCTCCGGTTCGACGGGTTCGACATCGTCGGCTCCTCGCCGGAGGCGCACGTGAAGGTGACCGGCCGGCGGGCGCTGCTGCACCCGATCGCCGGTACCCGGCCGCGCGGCGCGACGCCCGAGGAGGACGGCCGGCTCGCGGCCGAGCTGCTCGCCGACCCGAAGGAGCGCGCCGAGCACGTGATGCTGGTCGACCTCGGCCGCAACGATCTCGGGCGGGTCTGCCGACCGGGCACAGTGGACGTACCCGAGTTCATGACCATCGAGCGGTACAGCCACGTCATGCACATCGTGTCGACCGTGGTCGGTGAGCTGGCCGACGGCCGGACCGCCTTCGACGCGCTGGCCGCGACGTTCCCGTGCGGGACGCTGTCCGGCGCGCCCAAGGTCCGGGCGATGGAAATCATCGAGGAGCTGGAGCCGACCCGGCGCGGGCTCTACGGCGGGACGGTCGGCTACTTCGGCTTCGGTGGCGACCTGGACATGGCGATCGCGATCCGCACCGCGCTGGTCCGCGACGGGGTGGCGTACGTGCAGGCCGGCGCCGGCATCGTGGCCGACTCCGACCCGCTGGCGGAGGAGCAGGAAACGCGGAACAAGGCAGCCGCCGTGCTCGCCGCGATCGCCGCCGCCGAGACACTGCGACCGGCTCGATGAACCGCCGGCTGCTTGCCGTCGCGGTGGCCCTGTGCGCCGCGGGGGCGGCCCTGGCGTTGTTCGCGGCCTCCCGCGTCTGGACGGTTTCGTTCACGCCGCGGCCGGCGCCGCTGGCGGCAGCGCGCACCGCGCGCACCGGCGCCGCCATTGCGCCGTGGCTGCCGGCACTCGGCGTGGTCGCTCTGGCCGGCGCGGGCGCGCTGATCGCCACCCGCGGCGTGGCGCGCCGCGTGGTCGGCGTGCTGCTGCTCGCCGTCGGGCTCGGGATCGTCCTCGGTGCCGCCGGCCGCGCCGGGTGGGCGCTGGCGGCAACCCTGGGTGGCTGCCTGGTCGCCGCGGCCGGCTTACTCACCGTCGTGCGCGGCCATTCATTTCCCAGCATGGGTACCCGGTACGAACGTGCGCCCGCGGCCGACCCGGACCTATGGGCCGCGCTGGACCGCGGCGAGGACCCCACGGCTTGACCCGACCGTCGCCGGTTGATCTCCGCGCTCGACGGCGACGGCATGCCGCATGCTGGGTAGGTGGATGACGCGCTGCGGGTGACCGGCTCCGTTTCGGTGCCGCGCGCCGAGTTGACCTGGCGGTTCAGCCGGTCCGGCGGGCCCGGCGGCCAGTCGGTCAACACCACCGACTCCCGGGTGGAGTTGCTCTTCGACGTGTCCGCGACGACCGCGTTGCCGGCGTACCTGAAGGAGCGGGCACTGACCCGGCTCGGTTCCCGCCTGGTGGACGGGGTTCTCACGGTCACCGCGTCGGAGTACCGCTCGCAGTATCAGAACCGCCGGGCGGCCGAGGCCCGGCTGGTGCGGCTGTTGGCCGAGGCGATCGCCGCCCCGCCGCGTCCCCGCCGGCCGACCCGCCCGTCGAAAAGCGCCGTGCAGGCCAGGCTGGACGCCAAGCGGCGCCGCGGCGAGGCGAAACGCCAACGCCGTACCCCCGAGGAGTAGGCCATCCGGCGTCGGGGCTCACCCCAAGATAGACGTTGGCCTATCCACCCCAAAACGGGCACGCGAATTTCGGGTGCATAGGCCAACGTATATGGATCCGGCGGCGCCGTGGGCTTTCGGGGTGGCCGGGGAATTGGTTAACATTCTTGGCAATAAAAGAACGGGGGACGACACCGAGGAGATTGCCATGCGCCGCCTGGCTGCACTCGCCGCCGTACTCCTCCTGTTCACCGTCGCGCCCAGCGCACCCGCAAACGCCGTACAGGCCGCGGCCGTCACCCCGATCCAGGTGTACGGAGCGTGGCACTGTAGCGACGATGCCTGCATCTGGGGGACCGTCCGCAGCATCACCGAGTTCGATCAGAAGAACCACTGGCTCATCGACCGGGGTGACAGCCGGCCCAGCGTCAACCTGGTCGTGCTCAGCTTCGTACACCCGGTGAAGCTGCTGCACCTGGCGAACGACGCGACCACGGTCAACGGGATCCCGCGCGGGATGACCCCGGAGATCGTCAACTACTTCACGTCCCACGGCGTACGGGTGATGCTGTCGATCGGCGGCATTACTTACACCGACGCGTGGAACTCCGCGCTCGGCGAGAACGGCGCACAGCTCGGCCGCAACGCCGCGGCGGTGGCCCAGCAGCTCGGCGTCGGGATCGAAATCGACTACGAGCAGAACTCCTCCCCGGACATCGTCCACCTGCAGGACTTCATCAACGCGTACCGGGCCGCCCTGCCGTACGACGCGAGCGGCGCGAACCAGGCCGCCCGCCTGACCATCGACACCGCGGCCGGCGACCGTTGGCTGATCGCGCTGAACACCAAGGCGACCGCGGACTGGCTGCGCCCCGGCGGACAGGTGCTGGACTACGCGAACGCGATGGTGCCGGCGCGCCAGCCGCACTCGGCGAGTGACGCGATCGCCAACTGGCAGGAGCACATCGACGGCAAGCCGCAGTACTCCCCGCCGGTCCCGCCGCTGGCCCCGGCGAGGTTCACCGGCAGCCTGTTCATCGCCGAGGGCAAGCAGATCCTGCCGGAGTGCGTGAACTTCGCGAACTCGCTGCAGAAGTCGACCGGCCCGTGGCTGCAGAGCATCGCGCCGAACGGTGCGGGTACCACGCCCGGCCTGCTCGGCTACATGTTCTGGGCAGCCGAACGGCCGTCCACCCGCGGGGTCACCACCCAGCCGCCGAACACCTGTGAAGGCGGCGTGGGCGCCGGCGCGACGGCCTACTCCCTGCCCATCCCGATGCCGGCGCTGCGACAGAGCTGAGATCATTCCCGGGTGACCGGGTTGTACGACGCCGCCGAGGCGTACGAGTTCGCCTTCAGCTACCGCGATGTGGCCGGCGAGGTGGATTCGCTGCAGCGGTGGTACGGTGGCCGGCCGGGCTCGGTGCTCGAGCTGGCCGCCGGCCCCGCGGACCATGCGATCGAGTTCGCCCGGCGCGGGGTCCGCGCGGCCGCGCTGGACCGCTCGGCGGCGATGTGTGCCCGGGCCCGGGACAACGCCGCGCAGAGCGGCGTCACGCTGGCGGTGCACCGTGCGGACATGACCGCATTCACCATCGACGATCACTTCGATCTCGCGTTCTGCATGATCGACTCGATCGCGCACCTACTCACCCTGGACGCGCTCGTCGCGCACCTCAGCGCGGTGCGCGAACACCTTGCCGTACCC
>DASRRF010000208.1:0-4078 GCA_035695905.1 Micromonosporaceae bacterium
GCCAACGATCTGGTCGATCTGGACGAGCTGGTCACCCTGCCGGTGGCGTTGCTGCGCGACTCACCGTCCCTTGTGGACAAATACCGGCGGCGCTGGCAGTGGGTCTTCGTCGACGAGTACCAGGACGTCGACGCGACCCAGTACGAGCTGCTCCGGCTGCTCGTACCGGCGGACGGGAACCTGTGCGCGATCGGCGATCCGGACCAGGCGATCTACTCCTTCCGCGGCGCGGACGTGTCGTTCTTCCTGCGGTTCGCGCAGGACTTCACGGACGCCCGGGTGGTCCGGCTGACCCGCAACTACCGCTCGTCCGCGCCGATCCTGGCCGCCGCGGTACAGGCCATCGCGCCGTCCTCGCTGGTCCGCGGGCGGCGGCTGGACCCGGCCCGGCTCGACCCGGACGCACCGCTGGTCGGCGTCTATCCCGCGGCGTCCGTCGCGGACGAGGCCGATTTCGTGGTACGAACGGTCGACGAGCTGGTCGGCGGGGTGTCGCACCGCTCATTGGACTCCGGCCGGGTGGACTCCCGCGCGGTGGCGCCGGGCACCCTCGGGTTCTGCGATGTCGCGGTGCTCTACCGCACCGACGCGCAGGCCGCCGCGATCGTGGACGCGCTGGGTCGGGCCGGCATCCCGGTACAGAAGCGTTCCCACGACCGGCTCCGCGACCGGCCCGGGGTGGCCGCGATCGCGCGGGAGCTGCGGTACGCCGACGGGCTCGGCGGTTCGCTGGCCGCGCGGGTACGGCTGTCCGCCTCGGTACTCGGCGAGCGGCTGGCCGCCCCGCGGCTGGACGACGCCGACCATGCGCTCTCCGCCGAGGACCTGTGGGCCGCGGTCGACCTGCTCACCCCGCTGGCCCTGCGCTGCGGCGACGACCTGGCAACGTTCCTCGCCGAGATCGCGACCGGAGCGGAGGTGGACGCGCTCGACCCGCGGGCGCAGGCGGTCACGCTGCTGACCCTGCATGCCGCGAAGGGCCTGGAGTTCCCGGTGGTCTTCCTGGTCGGCTGCGAGGACGGGCTGCTGCCGATGCGGTTGCCCGGGTCGCCGAGCTCCGAGGACGAGGTCGCCGAGGAACGCCGGCTGTTCTTCGTCGGACTCACCCGGGCGCAGGATCGGCTTTACGTCAGTCACGCGCGGCGGCGGTTCCGGTACGGCGCCGAGCGCGAGCCGGCTCCATCGCCGTTCCTCGACGCGATCGACGCCGGCCTGCTGGAGCGGCTCGGCGACGCCGAACGCCGCCGCCCGCGAGACCGCCAGCTCAAGCTGATCTGATCCCGTCCTGCCCGGCCCTCGGCCGCGTGATCAAGGGCTTTGGTACCGTCACGGCGGCTCGACGCGTACCAAACCTCTTGATCAACGTAAATCAGGGGGTCGCCCGGATGCCGGTGCGCCGGTAGGTTACCTAACAGCTTCCTTAAGTGGGCCCGGCGTGAGGAGGATCACGTGGTGCGGCTGGTCGCGGTCGACGCTGCCACTCTCGTACGGGTGGGCTTCGCCGCCACCGTCTCGGCGTACCCGGATGTCACCCTTGCCGGCACAGCGGCCACCGCCGCCGAGGCCCGGGAGCTGGTGACCTGGCTGGAGCCGGACGTGGTAGCGGTAGACGCCTGGCTACCCGACGGCGACGGCCTTACCCTCGGCGCCCAACTACGTACCGAACGCACTCAGCTCGGCGTGGTGCTGCTCGCTCCCGCTGACGACGACGTGCTGTTCCGTGCCCTTGAGGCCGGACTGTCAGCGGTGGTACCCCGGCAGGCGACGGTGGAGGTGCTGATGGCCTCGGTGCGGCACGCCGCGGTCGCACCGACCTCGTTCACCGCACCGGACCTGGCCGGCGCGCTTGCGAGGCGCCGGGCCCGGTCGGCCTCGCTGAGCCCGCGCGAGCTGGAGATCCTGCAGCACCTGCACGGTGGGCTGAGCCTGCCGGCGATCGCGGCGACCCTGCGGCTCACCGAGTCCACCGTGCGTACGTACGTGACGCGGCTGTACGGCAAACTCGGCGCGACCAGCCGGGCGCAGGCGCTGCTCGTCGCGTCCCAGCAGGGCCTGCTACCGACGTCGCAATAGGGACCTTACGACGCGATCGCTATTGCGGCCAACGCACCGGCGAGTAGCGCCGGGCCGAGCGGCAGTTCGGTCTTGCGCCCGGCCCGGTTGGTGAGCAGCAGGCCGAGTGCGACCGGCCCGTTGATCAGGTGGGGGAGTACCGCGCCGAGCAGCACCGCCAGCCAGCCCACCCAGCCGAGCAGCAACCCGAGTACGGCGGCCAGCTTGACGTCGCCGAACCCGAGGTTGGCGCCCGGCAGCAGGGCCAGCAGCAGGTACCCGCCGCCCAGCACCGCGGCCGCGAGCAGCCCGCGCAGCAGCGGCCCGGCGTCGCCGGAGACGATCGCCGCGGTACCCAGCAACGCCAGCGCCACCCCACCCGTGCCGGCCACCAGCAGGTCCGGTAGCCGCAGGCAGGCCAGGTCGATCGCGGCGAGCAGGACGCCGAGCACCGCAACCGCCAGGAACGCAACAAGCACCAAGGCTGGCTTACCGTCGAGGGACCAGCCCAGCACCGCACAGGCCGCCGCGCCGATCAGCGCGGTGAGCCAGCCGGGTGGGCCGAGCCTCGTCCGGCAACCCGGGCAGCGCGCTGATATCCGTACCCATCCGGCAAGACCCGGTGGAAACGGCCAGGAGCAGATCGCGCACGCCGACCGGGGCGTGGCCGAGTGGTCCACCGACAGCCGGTAGGCGACCCGTGGCACCAGGGCGCCCGCGATCGCACCCAGAGCGGCGCAGGTCGGTACGAGCAGGGCGGACATGGGCCGGGATCGTACTCCAGACTGGCCAAGCCGGTCGGGTAGCCGACGCGAACTCCAGGGGAGGTCACGCTACCGTGGGCCGCAGGACCATCCGATGTCACACCCCTCGTGCCGAGGAGGCACCCGATGTCGAACTATGGACCGCCGGGCGGGCCGTACCCGGGCGGGCCGCAGTACGGCAACCCGGAAGACCCGTGGAGCAGCCAGCCGACCGAGCCGTACGGCGGGCAGCAGTGGGGTGGGCAGCCTCCGTCCGCGCCGCCGGGCTATCAACCCACGTCACCACCGCCCGGGTACGGCCAGCCGCCCGGGTACGGCCAGCAGCCCGGCTACGACCCCGGCTATGCCCAGCCGGTGTACCCGCAGGAGCCGATCTGGCAGCAGCAGACCCAGCCACCACCGCCGGACAACCGCCGGCAGACCGCGCTGATCGTGACCGTCGTGGTGCTCGCGCTGCTGCTCGGTGTCGGCGGCTTCGCCGCTTTCCTGCTCACCGGCGACAACAAGAAGGCGAACACCCAACCGAGCGCGACGCCCGGCCCGACGGCCGCGACCACCGAGGCGACCCCGGCGTCGACCAGCGGCGCGACCAGCGGTGACGTGCGCTTCGTAGCGGCCGGCCAGTGCCTGGTCAACGACGGTACGAACGCCAAGCCGCAGATGCGGGTGGTACCTTGCGCCGCGGGGACGTACGAGGTACTCAAGCGGTTCGACGGCACGGTGGACTTCGCCGCCAAGTGCGCGACCGTCCCCGGGTACCAGTTCCATTTCTTCTACGACAGCCAGCTCGACGCGCTCGACTTCGTGCTGTGCATGAAGAAGCGCTGACCCTTTCGGAAGGGCCCTTCCCGAAGGGCCTTTTCAGCAGGCCGACACGCCGATAGCCATCTCTACGCAGATCTACGGTTTGCGCTAGACGCCCCGATACTGTCCGAGACGTGGATCCGGTACGCAACCCGTACGCGCCCGGCGCCGGCCAGCGCCCACCCGAGCTCGCCGGGCGCGGCCGCGAGCTCGAGGTCTTCGACGTCGTACTGGAACGGGTCGCCAAAGCCCGCCCGGAGCGCAGCCTGGTCCTGACCGGCCTGCGCGGCGTCGGCAAGACCGTGCTGCTCAACACGCTGCGCTCGCAGGCGATCGGCCGGCTCTGGGGGACCGGGAAGATCGAGGCCAGACCGGACCAGTCGCTGCGCCGGCCGGTCGCCGCCGCGCTGCACATGGCGGTCCGCGAGCTGGCCCCGCACCACCGCGCGCCGCAGCGC
>DASRRF010000209.1:0-2071 GCA_035695905.1 Micromonosporaceae bacterium
CCTGCTGCCCTACTTCGACGCGTTCGTCGTCGCGAGCCAGCCCCGGCAGCGGCTGTACCCGGGCGCGGCCGCGGCGCGCGGGCTCACCCCGACGGGCCAAGCCGGCAACTACCCGGTGCTGCTCGTCGATGGCGTGGCCGGAGGGGTATGGCACCAGCAGCGGTCCGGTGGCAAGCTCGCCATCACCGTCGAACCGCTGCGCGAGCTGACCGCGGCGCAACGCCGGCAGCTCGACGACGAGGTCGAACTGGTGGGCGCGGTCATGCAGGCCAAGCCGACGCTGACGATGGGCACGGTGACGGTCGGCCCGCACGCCTGAGCCGCACGCGGCCGGGACCCGCAGCGCCTACAGTTGGCCTACCGTAGTACTCGGATCGGCGTGGGGGCGGCGATGGTCTCGTGGTCAGGCTGGTATCGGGATCGCGGGGGCTCCGAACGGATCGCCATTGCCAACGACGGGCGGGTGTTGACCGTCCGCATCCGTGGGGTTGAGTTCGCGGGCGAGGACTTCGATGCGCTAGAGCCGGTGTCCGGCGGCGTCGGCCCGGACTCTTCCTTCAGTTTGAGCGGCAGCTGCCTGTGTTCGTGCGCGATCGAGTGGGACGTGCCCGTCCCGGTAATCGCCGGCGGCGTGCGGGTCGATGGTGTCCTGCGCTGCGAGCTGGTGCTGGGAGACGCCCGCGGACGGCACGGCGGCCTGGACGCTGAGGAGCTGACGATTTCCCTGCACACCGGCGGGTCAACCTATACGACCGAGCGGCCACATGGTCTCTTCGAACTGGCGCTGGAGGACATCCACCGTCAACTGCCGGCGGATACGTACGTAATGGCGTGCATTACGTGTGCGTGGTCGGACTATTCGCCGGCGGGGAATGGATTGTTCGGCAGTCTGGCCTGCTTCCGTGGCGTCAAGGACGCGTACCGCGGGGTGAGAACCAAGCGGGACATCTTCGCGATCTGGCCCAGCAGAACGGAGTACGTACAGGAGACGTACCTGTGTCCGGAGTTCGAGCGGCGCGGTGACGATGCCGGCTACCGCGGCCCGTTCCCAGGCCCCGCTGCGCCGCCGGGTTAGCGCACTGCTGAGCGCTGGCCGGCGAGGTCCAGCGACACCTCGCCGAGCCGGGCGCGGTCACCACTCGACCGTGACGGGGACGCCCGCGAACTCGGCGTAGCGGGCGAAGGCCGCGTCGACCGCCCGTCTCTGCTGGGCGCTCCGCGCGACGGCCAGGGTCGGCCGGGCGGTGATCCCGCCCCGTTCCGCGCCGCGTCGCCAGAATCCCACCACCTGGCTGTCCAGCACGATCGGGTGGATCAGCTGGTTCTCGTTCGGCGTCCCGGCCGGTAGCCCGGCGAGGTTGGTCACGGATCGGCTTTCGGTGTACGCAACCACGTATTCGTCGTACCCCTGCAGCACGTGTACGGTCGGCGGCCGATCCCGCTTGGGCGCGGTGGCTGGCGCGTACCAGTAGGTATGTCCGTCGACCTCCTGGCTGGACAGCCGCGACCCGACCAGGTCCAGGCCGCGCTTGATCTGCGCCACGGTCAGGCTCGACCACCACGAGAAGTCCTTGACGGTCGCCGGCCCGTGGCTGGTGAAGTAGCGTCTGGTCAGTTCGGCGAGCGCCTCGTCGGGCGGCAGCGTCTGCGCGTCCGGTGCCCGCTCGCTGACCAATGCGTAGGTGTGTTGCTTGCCGCGCATCACGCCGTTGGCGATCAGGCCGTCCAGCTCCGCGCGCATGACGACGTAGGCCAGCCGGTTGCCGGTCGCGTCGACGCCGACCTTGCCGAGTACCTCGGCGAGCTCCTTGCGGGTGAGATGGTTGCCGCCGCGCAGCGCCCCGGTCAGTACCTTGTTGGTCTTGCCGACCAACTCGCCGTCCAGGCCGTGCCGGCGGTTGTAGTAGGCGTTGAGGGCGTGTACCCGTGGCCCGGTCAGCGCCTGGATCCAGGCGATGTCGGCGGCCGCGACGAAGTGCCAGGTGGGCCGCAGCGCGTGGGTACGCAGGATCGCGCCGTCGTCGATCGCGCGCTGGATCGCGGTGTCGTCGTACCCGCGGGTACGCTGGCC
>DASRRF010000210.1:0-19297 GCA_035695905.1 Micromonosporaceae bacterium
CTGGGTGACATCGCCGGTGACCACGACCTTGGAGCCGAAGCCGAGCCGGGTGAGGAACATCTTCATCTGTTCCGGGGTGGTGTTCTGAGCCTCATCGAGAATGATGAACGCGTCATTAAGGGTTCTTCCGCGCATGTACGCCAGCGGGGCCACCTCGATCGTGCCGTTCTGCATGAGCCGGGGGATGGAGTCCGGATCGATCATGTCGTGCAGCGCATCGTAGAGCGGCCGCAGGTACGGGTCGATCTTGTCGTACAACGTGCCGGGCAGGAAGCCCAGCCGCTCCCCCGCCTCGACCGCCGGGCGGGTCAGGATGATCCGGGTCATCTGCTTGGCCTGCAGGGCCTGCACGGCCTTCGCCATGGCCAGGTAGGTCTTGCCGGTGCCGGCCGGCCCGATGCCGAAGACCACCGTGTGCGAGTCGATCGCGTCCACATACTTCCTCTGGCCCAAGGTTTTCGGCCGGATCGTGCGGCCGCGCCGGGACAGGATGTTGAGCGTCAGGACCTCCGCCGGCCGCTCGGCGGTACCCTCCTCGATCATGCCGACGGTCCGCCGTACGCTGTCCGCGGTCAGCGTCTCACCCTTCTCGACGAGCTCCAGCAGCTCGGTGAAGATGCGCTCGGTCAACACGTTGTCGGCCGGTGCGCCGGTAATCGTGATCTCGTTGCCGCGGACGTGGATATCGCTGCGGACCGATCGCTCCACCAGCTTGAGCAACTGGTCCCCCGCGCCGAGCAGGCTCACCATCATCTGGGAGTCCGGCACTGTGATCTTGGAGGTGACCCGCGGCCGGTAACCGGGGGTCTCACGCACGGTCTCGCGGGTGCTCTCGCGGCTGATGTCGCTGGGGGGTGGAGTCGTCGTCATGGGTCGGCCGCGCGGGCCTGGGCCTCCTGCTCGTACTAGGTCTCCACCCATGTTATCGGCAGCCAGGCCGGGTGGCCCGCCCGATTTCGGCGCGCCACCCCGGGCTCGTCGAAAAGGGTCACCGGAAGGCCACCCCGTCGGCGGTCTCCTGGGTACGGGTGAACCGGTAGGTCGCCCAGTGCATCCGGACGACCGTACCGCTGGCCGGATCCCGGGTCAGCCGCAGCAGCTCGCCGGTCTCCCGGCCGGAGACGACCCGCAGCTCATCCGTACCGGCCGGCCGGAAGATCGCCGGAGGGCGGCCGGGCGGGTCGTCCGCGCCGCGGGCCCGCAGCGCGCCCTCCCGCCAGGAGAACACGAACTCGAAGCCCTCGCTGAACCACCGACCCAAGACGGACAGGTACTCCGGCGGTGCCGGATCGCCGGGCTGCCACGGCGTGATGTCGGCCGGATCGTGCTCGGCCAGCGTGGCGAGCAGCTCGTGCGGCAGGTCGAGGATCGCGCTGCCGGTACCCGACGAGCCCAGTACGGCCGCACCGCAGGCGCCCGGCGTACCGGTGCCGCCGCGCCGCCCGTACACGGCGGCCAGGAATCCGGGCATTGCCCCGTCGTGCCCCACGTGCACCACGCGTTCCGCCGAGCCCCTCGTGGATTGTGGTACCAGGATCAGTCCGAGGCCGAAGCCGGCCGCCCAGAGCGCCTCATCGGTGACCGTCAGCGGCCAGCGCATCTCGTCAAGGGTCCCGGTACGCAGCACCGATCCGGCCGGATCGACCGCTGCCGCGTCGGCGAGGTAGGCCGCCCAGCGGGCCATGTCCGCCGCCGTACTCCACAGCTGCGCGGCCGGCCCGACCGCCCCGAAGTCGGTGGTCGGCTCGGCCCGGACATGGTCGGAGTACGCGTCGACCAGCCAGCCGACCGCGGCCCGCTCAGCGTCCGGCGCCACCGCCGTCGCGGCCAGCCCCAGCGGAGCCAGGATCCGCTCGCGTACGACGGACTCCCAGTCGGCCCGGCGCAGCTTCGCCACCAGCTGGCCGAGCAGCGCGAAGCCGAGGTTCGAATAGTGGTACCGGCGGGCCGGCGGGAGTACCCGCTCGGCCCGGCTCAGCTCGGCGAGCAGCCGGTGCGCGTCCGGCACGTCCAGGCTGTCCCAGACGTCGCCGTACGGCTCCCGCTGCAGTCCCGCGGTGTGCGACAGCAACCGGCGGATCGGCAGCTCGCCGTGGGCGGGCAGGTCCAGGTGCCGGCCCACCGGATCGTCGAGGTCGAGCAGGCCGTCGTCGCGGCATTGCAGCACGAGTACGGCGGTGAACGTTTTCGTCACCGAGCCGATCCGGAACTGGGTGTGCTCGTCGAGTACCCGGTCCGGTCCCGCGGTACCCACCTGAAGTGTCCAGAGTGGACGGTCAGCGCGGTGCAGTGCGACGGAAAGCGCCGGGATCCGCGCGTCCGCCTGAACCTTGCGAACCATCCGCTGGTACCTGTCCAGCGCGGTCATCCGCACACCATCGGCCCGAGCGGCCCGCCGCCGATCAGGTGTGCGTGCGCGTGGAACACATCCTGGCCGGCGTACCGCCCGGTGTTGAAGATCGTGCGATAGCCGCCCATGAGCATGCCCTCGGCCTTGGCCACGACGGCGGCCGTGGCCAGCACCTCACCGGCGAGCGCCGGGTCGGCCTCGGCCAGCGCGGCGACGTCGGCGTGGTGCTCCTTCGGGATGACCAGGACGTGCAGCGGCGCCTTCGGGGAGATGTCCCGGAAGGCCAGCGTCGTCGGGGTTTCATGTACGACTCGGGCCGGGATCTCCCCGCCCGCGATCCGGCAGAACAGGCAGTCGTCGCTCACCCGAGCGATGGTAGGCCCTGCCATGATGAAGCGCGTCAGTGAGTGAGCCCGGCGCGGCGGCGTCTGGACTGAGCCACCCCGCCGACGAAGTCGGGGTTTCGGGGCGGCGAGGGAAGACGTCGCGTACAGCGCCGGGCGAGCGAACAGGAGGCAATGTGGGACGACGGGTACTCGTGACCGGGGCCTCGCGTGGCATCGGGCGAGCGGTTGCCGCAGCCTTCGCCGCCGCCGGGGACCGGGTAGCCATCCATCACCGTGATTCGGCTGGGCTGGCCGGCGGCCTGCGGGACACGCTGCCCGGTGGTCCGCATCCGGTCGTGCGGGCGGATCTCGCGGATCCCGATGAGGTACGGACCATGGTCGATGCGGCAGCCACCGCGTTGGGCGGGCTGGACGTGCTGGTGAACAACGCTGGCGTCTACTCGCCACACCCGATCACCGACACGACGTACGAGGAGTGGCAGCGCGAGTGGCGCCGTACCATCGACACGAACCTGGTCGGCGCGGCGAACGCGATCTGGTGCGCGGTACGGCACATGGGCTCCGGCGGGCGGATCGTCAACGTTTCCTCGCGCGGCGCGTTCCGCGGTGAGCCGGGCCAGCCGGCGTACGCGGCCAGCAAGGCAGGGCTCAACGCGCTCGGCCAGTCGCTGGCCGTGGCGCTCGCGCCGCATGGGATCGCGGTGGCCACCGTGGCACCCGGGTTTGTGGAGACCGACATGACCAACGAGCACCTCAAGCCGCCCCGCGGTGACGCGATCCGGGCGCAGAGCCCGTTCGGCCGGGTGGCTCGGCCCGAGGAGATCGCCGCGGCGGTGCTCTGGCTCGCCTCACCCGAGGCCGAGTGGGCCTCCGGCACCATCGTCGACCTCAACGGCGCCTCGTACCTGCGCAGCTGAGGTTCAGCGCAGGTTCGCCGTGTGGCCGAGTGAGTAGCGGCCGGGCTGGGGCCAGTAGAGCAGCCCGTGCGGCCCGGAGCCCACCGGGATCTTCGCGAGCAGCGCACCGTTGACCGTGCTGAGCACGTACACCTCATCGTGGTACCGGCCGGAGAGCCACAGCTGCGAGCCGTCCGCGGAGAGCGCGCCCATGTCGGGGCTGCCGCCGCCGGGGATCCACCACTTCGCCAGGCTCCGCCCGGACACCGGGTCCAGTACGCTCACCGAACCCTCGCCGCGGTTGGTGACGAACATCCGCTTGCCGTCCCGGGAGAAGTAGATGCCGTGCGCGCCGTGCCCGGTCGGGATGAAGCCGAGTCGGCGGGTGGCCGCGCCGTCGAACACGTACACGCCGTCGGCCATCATGTCGGCCACGTAGAACGCGGAGCCGTCCGGCGCCAGCCGGGTGTCCTGCGGCATGCCGTCCGGCACCCGGTCCAGGTCGAATGTGCGTACGTGCCGGCGCCCCGGGATGTCCACGACCACCATCCGGTTCGCGAACTCGCACGCCACCAACGCGGTACGGCCGTCCGCGCTGAAGTCCATGTGGTTGATGCCTTCGCAGGCCGGAAAGTCCACACTGTACAGCCGGTGCCAGGTCACCGGATCGTAGAAGTCGAGCCGCTGGTAGTACTCGGCGACCACGACCGCGTACCGGCCGTCCGGGGTGAAATAGAGGTTGTACGGGTCCTGCACGTCGATCGGGCGGCCCGGCTTGCCGGTGACCGGGTCGATCGGGGTCAACGAGCCGCCCGGCACGCGATCCGCGGCCACGTACAGGGTCTTCAGGTCGTACCCGGGTACGACATGCTGCGGCTCCGGCCCGCCGGCGAACCGATCCACCACCCGGAAGGTCTTCGGGTCGATCACCCAGACCTCGTCCGACCCGGTCTGCGGTACGTAGACCAGTTCGCGATGCCCACGTACGGCGTCGGAGAGCATGCCCGGCCCGGCGGCCGCGTACACGTTGGCCGGGTCGATCGGCGGCGGCATGCCCGGCAGGCCATGAAAATCCGCGGGTACGGCGCTCAGCCGCGGGTGTGCACTCGGCGCCTCTGCGCTCGGTAGCCGCGCGGCTGCATGCGGTGCCGGCGATGACCGGCATCCGGAAGCGACGAGCGCGAGGGCAACAGCGCCCGCCGCGGACATACCGACGAAAACCCGCATAACGGGCACCATACCGCGCTGACCCACCAGGTCCGCGTCCCGCCGCCCCCCCGGCGCCCCGGCGTCGCAACTTGCAGAAGGTCGGGGCTTCGGCGGCGGTCGGATGCCGCGAAATTCAGGAAAGCGTGTCGATCATGGGCGGACGGGGCGTTACCAGCGGCCGAGGCGGGCGGAGAGCACGGCGAGCGCCGCCACCCCGGCGGTCGACGTACGCAGCACGGTCTCGCCCAGCCGAACCGGGATCGCGCCGGCGGCCTCGAACCGCGCCAGCTCGTCCAGCGCGATGCCGCCCTCCGGCCCGACCACGAGAGCCATCTCTCCGCAAGCCGGAAGGTCCACAGTGGATAGACGGGTGGCCGCGTCTTCGTACAGCACCAGGCCCAGCGCGGCGCCGGCCAGCCGGACACCGACCGCGTCCGTGGCGGCTGCCGGTGCCACCGAAGGAAGCCAGGCCCGCCGGGACTGCTTGGCCGCCTCGCGGGAGACGGCGACCCAGCGCGCGTACGCCCGTTCACCCCGCTCACCGCGCCACTGGACGACCGAGCGCGACGCCGCCCACGGCACGATCTCGTCGACGCCGGCCTCGGTCATCGCCTGCACCGCAAGCTCGCCCCGATCCCCCTTGGCGATGCCCTGGACCACCACCAGGCGGGGCGCCAGCGGTTGTGCGTACTCCTGCGAAATGAGCGTGACGTCGAGGCTGCCGCGGCCGACGGCGGTGACCACCGCATTGGCCGTGCCGCCCCGGCCGTCGGTCAGCACCAGCCGTTCGCCGATGCGCAACCGCTGGACCACCGCCGCGTGATGACCCTCCGGACCGTCCACAGTGTACGAAGGGCCGCCCGGCAGCGCGTCAACCAGGAAGTACGGAACCGTCATGCATGGCCGTTGAAGGCGTCCCGCATCCGGGAGAAGAACCCGCCCTGCTTGGACAGCTCGGCGACCTCCTCGCCGCGGGACTTGGCGAACTCGCGCAGCAGCCGCTCCTGCTCGGCGTCGAGCCTGGCCGGGGTACGGACATCGAGGTGCACGTTGAGATCCCCGCGACCGCTGCCGCGCAGGTGCGGTACGCCCTTGCCACGGATGCGCAGCATCGAGCCGGGCTGGGTACCGGGGCGCAGGTCCAGCTGCTCCTCGCCGTCCAGCGTCTTGATGGTCAGCCGGGTACCCAGGGCGGCCGCGGTCATCGGTACGGTGACCCGGCAGTGCAGGTCGTCGCCCTTGCGGGAGTAGACGTCGTGCGGCCGCTCGTGGATCTCCACATACAGGTCGCCGGGCGGACCGCCGCCGGGGCCGACCTCGCCCTGCTGGGCCAGCCGGATCCGCATGCCGTCCTCGACGCCGGCCGGGATCTTCACGGTCAGCGTGCGCCGGGTGCGTACCCGCCCGTCGCCGCCGCAGGTCGGGCACGGGTGCGGGACGACCGTGCCGTGCCCGCCGCACGCCGCGCACGGCCGGGCGGAGACCACCTGGCCGAGGAACGTACGCTGCACCGACTGCACCTCGCCCCGCCCACCGCACATCTCGCAGGTCGCCAGGTGGGTACCGGCGGCGGTGCCGGCCCCGGTGCAGGTGCTGCACAGCACCGCGGTGTCCACGGTGATCGGGGCCTCCACCCCGAACGCGGTCTCCCGCAGGTCGAGATCGAGCCGCAGGATGGCATCGGCGCCGGGACGGGTACGCGGCCGCGGCCCGCGGGTGCCGGCCGTACCGAAGAACGCGTCCATGATGTCCTGGAAGCCGACGAACGGGCCGCCGGCGCCCGGCCCGGGGCCGCCGGTCGGGGCGAGCGGATCGCCGCCGAGATCGACAATCTCCCGCTTGCGCGGGTCGGAGAGGACTTCGTAGGCCGCGTTGATGTCCTTGAACTTCTCCTGCGCCGACGGATCCGGGTTCACGTCCGGGTGGTACTGCCGGGCGAGCTTGCGGTACGCCCGCTTGATGTCGTCGGCGGAAGCGTCCCGGCGTACCCCGAGAATCGCGTAGTAGTCCTTGGCCACTGCGTCCTGTGTCCTCATGTCCGTCCGTACCCGTAGAAGATCAGTTCTGTGCCAGCAGGTCGCCGACGTAGCGTGCCACGGCCCGCACCGTGGCGATGGTCCCGGGGTAGTCCATCCGGGTCGGGCCGAGCACGCCGAGACCGCCGACGACCGTGACGCCCGGGCCGTACCCGGTACTCACCACGGATGTCGCGCGCAGATCCTCGATCTCGTTCTCGTCGCCGATGCGTACCCGGAGCATCGCATTGCCGGCGTCCACCTCGCTGACCAGCTTGAGCAGGATGACCTCCTCCTCCAGCGCCTCCAGGATGGGTCGAAGCGACCCCTGGAAGTCCAGCATGCCGCCCCGTGCCAAGTTTGCCGTGCCGGCCAGCGCGACACGCTCCTCGGCCCGCTCCACAACCGTCTCCAGGAGTACGGCCGCCAGCGCGGTCATCGCCGCCCGCAGCCCACCACTGGCCTCCTCGACCAGCCCGTGCACCTGCGTGGGCGCCTCGGACAGCCGCTTGCCGCCGAGCCGCTCGTTGATCGCCTGACGCAGCGCGGTCACCTCGTCGGCCGAGATCGGTCCGGGCAGCTCGACGAGGCGCTGCTCGACCCGGCCGGTATCAGTGATCATCACGAGCAGCACCCGGGTGGTCGAGATCGGGACCAGCTCCAGATGGCGTACCGCGGAGCGGGACAGGCTCGGGTACTGCACGACGGCGACCTGCCGGGTCAGCTGGGCGAGCAGCCGGACCGTACGGTGCACCACATCGTCGAGGTCGACCGCGCCGAGCAGGAAGCGCTCGATCGCGCGGCGTTCGGCCGGGGTCAGGGGCTTGATCCGGGACAGCTTGTCGACGAACAGCCGGTAGCCCCGGTCGGTCGGCACCCGGCCGGCGCTGGTGTGCGGCTGGCGGATGAAACCCTCGTCCTCCAGTACGGCCATGTCGTTGCGAACCGTGGCCGGCGAGACTCCGAGGTGGTGCCGCTCGACCAGCGCCTTGCTGCCGACCGGCTCCTGGGTGGCGACGTAGTCCTCGACGATGGCACGCAACACGTCCAGCTTGCGGTCGTCCATCGGCATCGCCTTACCCCCTCCCGGAGCGGCAGCGCCGCCCGGATGTGACGGGCGGCCGGACAGGTTGGCACTCGCGCGTAATGAGTGCCAGTCTACGTCCGGCCGCGGTGGCGCGCGATGGCGCGAACAAGCCGCTAATCACCCTTTTTCACCAGTTTCGTGTTATGCGCGTCACGGGCGTGCCGGGCCTGGCGCTGGGTGATCCGTACCCCTAACGTGGCGGCATGACCGAAGCACCTCGCCCGCCCGGCGAGCCGGAGCCGGACCCGACCGCCCCGCCGCCGTACCCGGCACCCGACCCGCCCGGGTACGCGCCGCCATCCGGGTACGCGCCGCCACCGCCCGGGTACGGACCTAGCGCGCCGCCACCGGGCTTCCCCACCGCGGACGACAAGACCTGGGCGCTGATCGCCCACTTCGGCGGCGCGGCCGGCATGTTCATCGGCGGCGGCATACTCGGCTGGGTCGCGCCGCTGATCGCGCTGGTGGCCAAGGGCAACCTGTCGCCGAAGGTACGGGAACACGCGGTGGCCGCGCTCAACTTCCAGCTGCTCTGGTCGGTCGTCGGGATGATCGGCTGGATCACCGTGTGCATGGTCGTCGGGTTCTTCGGGATCGGCGCCGCCTACCTGATGGGGATCATCTTCGGGATCATCGCCGGAGTACGGGCGAACGAGGGGCAGCCGTACACCTACCCGGCCACGATCACCATCGTGAAGTAGAAGCAGTGACGTAGACGTAGCTGCCGTCAGCCGGGTAGCAGATCGCGGACCACGGCATCGGCCAGCAGCCGGCCGCGCAGCGTGAGTACGGCGCGGCCGGCGGCGTACGGCCCCGGTTCGAGCAGGCCGCCGGCGAGCGCGCGGGCCGCCGCGTCCCGCGAGTCCACAGTGGACAGTGGCAGCCCGCCGGCCAGGCGCAGCCCCAGCATCACGTCCTCGGTGTGCGACTCCGCGGCGCTGAGCACCTCCCGGGCCTGCGCCGGGCTCCGGCCGGCAGCCAGGCGGGCCGCGTACGCCGTCGGGTGCTTGACATTCCACCAGCGCACCCCGCCGACGTGGCTGTGCGCCCCCGGGCCGAAGCCCCACCAGTCGCCGCCGGTCCAGTAGAGCACGTTGTGGCGGCACCGCGCCGCCTGCCCGCGCGCCCAGTTGGACACCTCGTACCAGGAGAAGCCGGCTGCGCCCAGCGCGACCTCCGCGGCCAGGTAACGGTCCGCTGCCACGTCGTCGTCCGGGTACGGCAGCTCACCGCGGGCGATCCGGGCGGCGAGCCGGGTGCCGTCCTCCACGATCAACGAGTACGCGCTGACGTGGTCCACCCCGGCGGCCACCGCGGCAGCGAGCGAGCCGGCGAAGTCCCCGGCGGTCTCCCCCGGCGTGCCGTAGATCAGGTCGAGGTTCACGTGCTCGAAGCCGGCCGCCCGGGCCTCGGCCGCCGCGGCGATCGCCCGGCCCGGGGTGTGCCTGCGGTCGAGTACGGCGAGCACATGCGGGGCGGCGGACTGCATGCCGAGGGAGATCCGGGTGAAGCCGGCCTCGCGCAGCCGGCGTAGCGAAACCGGATCGACCGACTCCGGGTTCGCCTCGGTGGTCACCTCCGCGCCGGCGGCCAGCCCCCAGGTCTTGTCGATCAGCTCGACGATCCGGCCCAGCTCGCCGGGCGGCAGCAGGGTCGGCGTACCCCCGCCGACGAAGATCGTGTCAACCCGGCCTGGCGGGGTGTCCGCGAGCACGCGCGCGGCGAGTGCCAGCTCCCCGGTCACCAGATCGACGTAGCTGTCCCGGCTGACCCCGGCGCCCAGCTCGGCCGCGGTGTACGTGTTGAAGTCGCAGTACCCGCACCGGCTGGCACAGAACGGCACGTGCACGTAGACGCCGAAGCCGCGCACGCCGACCGCGGCGGTCGCGCTCGGCGGCAGCGCGCCGTCGTCGGGTCCGGGTTCCCCGCTCGGCTGGGCCAGCCCACGGCGTCGCTCGGGCCTGCGGCCCTTCGACTCCGACGCGAACTGCACAGCTCTAGTCTGCCTGCATGACGTCCTTGCCCGACCCGCCTGTCCGCGTCGAGATCGCGCGTGGCGTGGCCACCCTCACGCTGGACAGCCCGCACAACCGCAACGCGCTGTCCGGCGCGCTGATCGGCCAGCTGCTCGACGCGCTGGCCGCGGCGGCCGACGACGACGCGGTACGGGTGATCGTGCTGGGACACACCGGACCCGTCTTCTGCTCCGGCGCCGATCTGAAGGAGACCGCGGCGGCGGTGGCCGGCGGGCAGCTGCCGGCGGCCCGGCTCGGCGACGTGCTCGCGGCGGTGGTCGAGTGCCCGAAGCCGGTGCTGGCCAAGGTGGCCGGACCGGCCCGGGCCGGTGGGATCGGGTTGGTGGCCGCCGCGGACATCGCGGTCTGTGTGGACGACGCGACGTTCGCGTTCTCCGAGGTACGCCTCGGCGTGATCCCCGCGGTGATTTCGGCGACCGTACTGCCCCGGCTCGGCTCGCGAGCGGCCGCCGAGCTGTTGCTGACCGGCAGCACCTTCGATGGGCGGCGGGCCGCGGAGGTCGGGCTGGTCACTGCCGCCGTCCCGGCGGACCGGCTGGACGAGACGGTGAGTGGGTACTGCGCGGCGCTGGTCCGGGCCGCGCCCGGCGCGTTGGCCGGGACGAAGTCGCTGCTCCGTCGCCGGCCGGCGGCTACCCTCAGTGATGAGCTCGCCGAACTCACCGAGGTATCGCTCGGCTTCTTCCTGTCGGACGAGGGCCGCGAGGGGGTCGCCGCGTTCTGGGAGAAGCGGGACCCGGCCTGGGTACCGGCGGGCTGACCCGGACTCCCCCGAACGGGCCAACCGCGATTCACCGTACGATCGTACGGTTGAATCGGGCGTACGCTATGCGCACCGGAGAGTCGGGAGGTAACAGTGCGTATCCGGACGGCCGTGGGCGCGTTCGTTGCGCTCGGTCTGGTCGCTGGGTTCGGTGTGTACGTCGCGTTGCGCACCACTCCGGACAGCCTCCCACTGCCCCGGGCCGGGCGGGCGTGCACCGTAGACGCGGACGGCGAAGTGACCCTCGACGGTACGCAGATGGCCAACGCGGCGACCATTGCCGCAGTCGGCATCCGGCGCGGGTTGCCGGAGCGGGCGGTCTCAGTGGCGCTGGCGACCGCGCTGCAGGAGTCGAAGCTGGAAAACCTGTCCGGCGGGGACCGGGATTCGGTGGGCCTGTTCCAGCAGCGGCCGAGCCAGGGCTGGGGCACCGCGGAGCAGATCCGCGACCCGCGCTACTCGACCGGGCGGTTCTACAACGCGTTGCTGCGGGTCAAGGGCTGGCAGGAAATGCGGATCACCGAGGCGGCCCAGCGGGTGCAGCACAGCGCCTACCCCGAGGCGTACGAGAAATGGGCCGACGAGGCCGGTGTGCTGATGAAGGCCTTGCTCGGCCACGCCACCGGCGCGGTGGCCTGCGCCTTCCCCGGCGAGCCGACCGTACGCGGGGACGCGGCGGCCGCGGAGCTGACCGAGTTCCTCCAGCTCGACTGGGGCGCCGTACGTACCACGGCCACCGAATCCGAGCCGGGCCTGGCGCTGTCCGTACGGGATACCCGCAACGGCTGGCAGTACGCGCACTGGCTGGTGTCGCACGCCGCAGAGCACGGGGTGAAGCGGGTGCGCTACGACAGTCTGGAGTGGACCGCCAAGGGCGGCGCCTGGTCCAGGGTGAGCGGAGACTCGGCCGCCGCGACCGCCGGACGCGTGGTCGCCGAGGTATACACCGGCTGAGCTGCACCGGGGCTCGCCCAAAGGGACAGTTCTTCTGAAGCGGCCCAAAACCTACGCGTTTGGTAACGCGTCGTAGCCGCATGGCACCTTGCAGTATGACCTTGGTGCCGCGGCTCAATCCCATACCAGACAAGGGATTTGGGCTTTGTACTGGGCAAGCTACGATCACAAATCTGCGCCTGGCCGGCACCGAGCAAAGGGGGGAAAATGAACGCTTCGTTGGACTATGCCGGGGTGACCGGCTTCGAGCCGATCAGCGACGTCGCTAGAAAGGAGTTCCTGGAGCAGGGTTGGCTGCTCGTTCCGAACGCCCTGGCGGAGACACATCGGCAAGAACTCGAAGCGGCGGTCGACCGGGTCTACGCGGAGGAGATCGCGGCAGGTCGCGGCACCAAGGACGGCACGGTCCACCTGCTGGGCTTCCTCACCCGGGACGAGCTCTTCGCGAACCTGCTCACCCACCCCACTACGTTCCCGTACATCTGGGGGCTGGCCGGTTGGAACATCTACACGCACCACAACCACCTCGACGTCACCCCGCCCGCGCTGGAGCCCGAGAAGCCGTACTGGGGCTGGCACCAGGACGGGTACCGGCAGAACTCCGATCCGGAGACGATGGATCCCAGCGTGCCGCGGCCGATGTTCTCGCTGAAGATCGCGTACGTGCTCTCCGACCTCTCCGAGACCGGCCGGGGCGCTACAAAGATCATTCCGGGCAGCCACCTGAAGAACTCGCTGAGCCGGCCGGGCGACCTGACCGTGCAGAACCCCGATCCCGAGGGCACGCTGGAAATCACCGCGAAACCGGGCGACGCGTTCATCGTCGACCGCCGGCAGTGGCACTCGCGCTCCACGAACCTGTCCTCGATCACCCGCAAGCTGCTGTTCATCGGCTACACGTACCGGTGGATCCGTCCGCTGGACGACATGCCGATCGACTACTCCAGCCAGTGGTGGGAACGTCGCGGTCCGTTGCACCGCCAGCTCCTTGGCGCGGGTACGCACACCGCCAACCGCTGGGGCATCAACTGGGACGGATACATCGACGACGAGATCCCGCTGCGCAAGGAGCTCAAGGAACGCGGCCTGCTGGACCGCTCGATCCCCTGGCTGCGCTGAGTCTCTCCGGGCCGGCGTCAACTCTGCGCCGAGCCTTGGCCCGGATGCGTTCGGGTAGCTCCGGTGCGTCCAGCAGCCGGGGCAACAGATCCGGCTCGGTGGTCAGCGCGCGGAGCGCCTCGCCGAGCGTGACGCCGTGCCCGGGGCGGTGCACGATCTCGATCGGGTCACCGGCGCCCACCTCGCCCTCGGTGAGCACGCGCAGGTAGGCGCCGGGGGCGCCGTGCGCGGTGAACCGCTTGATTAGGTCGGGTACGCCCCAGAACCCGGCGAACACCCGGCACGGCAGCCGCGGGGCGGACACCTCGAAGACCGCGGTGCCGATCGCCCAGCGCTCTCCGATGACCGCGCCGGTCACCTCCAGACCCTCGGTCGACAGGTTCTCCCCGAACCTCCCTGGTTCGATGTCGCGGTCCAGCTCGCGGCTCCACCACAGGGCGTCCTCCCGGGCGTACGCGTACGCCGCCTGGTCGATGCCGCCATGGTGCCGCGTGTCCAGCACGCTGTCCCCGGCGAGCCCGAGCGCGGTGGCCGCGACCCGATGCGCGGCCGGTCGTTTGTCGATGCCCGTATGCCCGGTGTCTCCGGCCCAGGGCTCCGTGCGTGCCACACCGAGGTTCACCGTGACCAGCCGTGCGCTCATCACCCGACTGTAGCCGCCGGGTCGGGCGCGGGCCGCCGCGTTACCGGCGATGCTGGTCACTTCTTGCTGGTACTGCCCCTGATCTCGGTCGAGTCCGATGTGGACAGTGCGGCGATGAAGGCCTCCTGGGGTACCTCGACCCGGCCCACCATCTTCATCCGGCGCTTGCCTTCCTTCTGCTTCTCCAGCAGCTTGCGCTTGCGGGTGATGTCACCGCCGTAACATTTTGCCAGGACGTCTTTGCGTATCGCCCGGATCGTCTCGCGGGCGATGATGCGCGAGCCGATCGCGGCCTGGATCGGCACCTCGAACTGCTGCCGCGGGATCAACTTGCGCAGCTTCGCCACGATCGCCACGCCGTAGTTGTACGCCTTGTCCTTGTGCACGATCGCGGAGAACGCGTCCACCGGCTCACCGTGCAGCAGGATGTCCACCTTGACCAGGTCGCCCTCCTGCTCGCCGCTGGGTTCGTAGTCCAGACTCGCGTACCCCTTGGTGCGGCTCTTCAGTTGGTCGAAGAAGTCATAGATGATCTCGGCGAGCGGCAACGTGTAGCGCAGCTCGACCCGCTCGGGAGACAGGTAGTCCATGCCGAGCAGGGCGCCGCGGCGCACCTGGCACAGCTCCATCACCGCGCCGACGTACTCGTTCGGGGTCAGTACGGTGGCCCGGACCGTGGGTTCGTAGACGCCGGCCACCTTGCCGTCCGGGAACTCACTCGGGTTCGTGACGACATGCTCGACGTCGTCCTCCATGATCACTCGGTACACCACGTTCGGCGCGGTGGAGATGAGATCCAGGCCGAACTCGCGTTCCAGCCGCTCCCGGATGATTTCCAGGTGCAGCAGGCCGAGGAAGCCGCAGCGGAAGCCGAACCCGAGCGCGGCACTGGTCTCCGGCTCGTAGTGCAGCGCCGCGTCGTTCAGCTTGAGCCGGTCCAGCGCGTCGCGCAGATCCGGGTACTCCGACCCGTCGATCGGGTACAGCCCCGAGTAGACCATCGGCTTCGGGTCCTTGTAGCCGCCGAGTGCCTGCTTGGCCGGCCGCGTGTTGATCGTGACCGTGTCGCCGACCCGGGACTGCCGGACGTCCTTCACGCCGGTCATCAGGTACCCGACCTCGCCCACGCCGAGCGCCCGCGACTTCATCGGCTCCGGCGAGATCACCCCGATCTCCAGCAGCTCGTGCACCGCACCGGTGGACATCATCTTGATCCGGTCCCGCGCCTCGATCCGCCCGTCGATCACCCGGACGTACGTCACCACACCCCGGTACACGTCGTACACCGAGTCGAAGATCATCGCGCGGGCCGGCGCGGCCGCATCGCCGACCGGTGCCGGGAACTGCCGGACGATCTCGTCCAGCAGATGGGGTACGCCCTCACCGGTCTTGCCGGACACCCGTAGGCAGTCCTCGGGCGCGCAGCCGATCAGGTTCGCCAGTTCAATGGCGTACTTGTCGGGCTGGGCGGCCGGCAGGTCGATCTTGTTTAGTACCGGGATCACGTGCAGGTCGTTCTCCAGCGCGAGGTAGAGGTTGGCCAGCGTCTGCGCCTCGATCCCCTGCGCCGCGTCGACCAGCAGCACGGCACCCTCGCCCGCGGCGAGGCTGCGGGACACCTCGTAGGTGAAGTCCACGTGCCCGGGAGTGTCGATCATGTTCAGGATGAACCGCTCACCGCTGTGCTCGCCGGCGCCGACCCGCCACGGCAGCCGTACCGCCTGGCTCTTGATCGTGATGCCGCGCTCGCGCTCGATGTCCATCCGGTCGAGGTACTGGTTGCGCATCAGGCGCGCGTCAACCACCCCGGTGAGCTGCAGCATCCGGTCGGCCAGGGTTGACTTGCCGTGGTCGATGTGCGCGATGATGCAGAAGTTCCTGATGAGACCGGGTGCGGTGGCGCCAGGCTCGAGCGTGGGTGACACGGTCCTATGCTCCCATGCCGGTCCCGGTACCCTCGGCGCGCGTGCGCACAGTCAAGGCCGCCGCACAGGACACCGTCGTGGCCGCGTACGCCCGCGAGGCGACGGTCACCGCGGCGCTGCTGGCCGGCGTACCCGTGGCACGGCCACGCTGGACCACGACGGTGAGTGCCTGGTACGCGCTCGATCGACGGCCACCTGCTCTTGCTGCCGTGGCAGCCCGCGGAGCTGGACGCCACGCTCCGCGCATGGGCGCCCGCCCGCTCCCAGAGGCGGAACGGACCGCTCTCGGGTAGCGTCCGAGTGGTATGAATGCGTCCCGCTTCATCCCCGGCCTGGCGCTGGCCGCGGTGCTCTTCGCCGGCTCCGGCGCGCTGGCGGGCTGCGCCTCGGCCACCGGCGGCAGCCAGGACACCGCAGCCGCCACGCACAGTGCAAGCCCACCACCGGGAGGCTCGATGACCCCCGTACCGCCGCCATCACCCGGACCCTCGCCGCAGCCGTCGCACGGTGGCCTGCCCACCGGTGAGATCACCATGACCGGCGAGGTGGAGCTGATGCCGATCGAGGGCGGCTGCCTGGTCCTGCGGGTCGCTGGCCGGGTGTACGAACTGATGGGCGGTGACCGGAACATGTTGCGTGACGGCGCCATGGTCAGCGTCCGGGGCCGGATCCGCACCGACGTCGTGACGACCTGCCAGGTGGGTCCGGTCCTGGAGGTCTTACAGGTACATCCGGCCTGAGCGCTTGCGCTCCCTTTGCCGGGTCGCGTCATGATGCGCGGGCGGCCGGCGGATCCGCTACCGTTCGCGGCATGCCCGTCGCGGTCGTCACCGACTCCACCGCGTACCTGCCTGCCGAGCTGGCACAGGGCATCACCGTGGTACCGCTCGCCGTGGTGATGAACGGAACCGAGGGCCGGGAGAGCCTCGACGTCACACCCGCGGACGTGGCCCGGGCGCTGCGCGGCCGGCGCGTCGAGGTCACCACATCCCGCCCCGCACCCGCGGATTTCCTTGCGGCCTACCGCGATCTGCTCGCCGCGGGCGCCGACGGGGTGGTCTCGGTGCACATCTCGAGCAAGCTCTCCGGCACCTACGACTCGGCCGTGCTCGCCGCCGCCGACCTGCCGGATGTTGCCGTGGTGGACTCCGGCTCCACCGGAATGGGGCTGGGCTTCGCCGCTCTCGCCGCGGTCGGCGCGGCCCGGGACGGCGTACCGCTGGATGTGGTACGGGACACCGCCGTGGCCGCGGTCGCCCGTACGACCACACTGTTCTATGTGGACACTCTGGAGTTCCTGCGCCGCGGCGGCCGGATCGGGGCCGCGTCGGCATTGGTGGGTACGGCGTTGTCGGTCAAACCCATACTGTGGACAGTGGACGGTGAGATCGTCGTACGCGAGAAGGTACGTACGGCCAGCCGCGCGCTGACCCGCATCGTCGACTTCGCCGTCGAGGCGGCCGGTGAGTCCGATGTGGACATTGCGGTGCATCACGTGGCCGCGGCGCAGCGTGCCGACGACCTCGCGGCCGCGGTGCTCGGCCGGCTCGGCGCGCGGGTATGCAGCACGTACGTCATCGAGGTCGGCGCGGCGGTCGCGGCACATGTCGGTCCCGGCTTCGCCGGTATCGTCGTCCATCGGCGGCTATAGCAGATCCACTCGGCGTGGAACAGCCTGTCCACAGGGCACCCTCGCTGTCCACAGCGGCCTTCGTCCGGGTGTCCGGCCGGCGGCCGGTTGCCTACGGTCGCCGTCATGGCGGCACGGGCGGACCAGGATGCATGGGTACGGGAGCGGCTGGCGCAGGTACTCGCGTCCACTTCCGCGGTGCCGCCCGCTGGGGTGCCGCCCGCTGGCCCACCGGGTGGGTTCGCCGAGCCTGCTCCGCCGCTGGCCGCCGGGGCGCGCCGGCGGTTTGCCGGTGCGGCGTTCGATCCCGGCCGGCGCGGTGTTCGCGCGCTCGCGGTGCTCGCCGTGCTGGTCCTCGCCGGCGCCGCGGCGTTCGCGTGGCAGGCACGCCCGCGCGCCGACCCGCTCGGCCCGGTAGCCGGGTCGAGCGACGTCAGCGCCGAGCCCAGCGGCTCGGCCACCGGCGGGCTGGTGGTGGATGTCGCCGGTCGGGTACGCCGACCCGGGCTCGTCCACCTGCCGCCGGGCGCCCGGGTCGCGGACGCCATCGAGGCAGCCGGGGGTGTCCTGCCCGGCACCGACCTGTCCTCGGTGAACCTGGCTCGCAAGCTCTCCGACGGCGAGCTCATCCTCGTCGGCGTCGTCGGACCCGGGGCCTCCGCGGGAGCCGCCCAAGCCGGCGGCAAGCTCAACCTCAACACCGCGACGCTCGCCCAGCTTGATGCGCTGCCCGGTATCGGCACCGTACTGGCGCAGCGCATCCTGGACTACCGCGAGCAGCACGGCGGATTCCGGAGCGTCGCCGAACTGCAGCACGTCGACGGCATCGGCGATGCCCGGTTCGACGACCTGAAGAATCGGGTGACGGTATGACAGCCGGCACCGGGATCGCGGTTCGCCGGCTGCCCGATCTGCGGCTGGCCGGAGTGGCGCTCGGCACATGGCTGTCCGCGATCGCCGTACTGTACGGCGGAGTACGGGTCGGCCTCGCGTTGGCGGCCGCGGGCGCGACGGTCGGTGTCGGGGTGTACCTGGCCGTCCGCCGGGCGGTCCGCGGATCCGCCGTGCCCTGGAGTGTGGTGCCATGGGGCGCCGTGCCCTGGGGTGTGGTGCTCGGCGTCCTGCTCGGCGTCGTCTGCGGCGCCGCGGCGACCACGGCCCGCGTTGCCGTACGGGACTCGCCGGTGCTGACCGGGCTCGCCGCGCGGCGTACGGCCGTACACGCGCTACTGACGGTTGCCGATGATCCGCGGCAGCTTCGCGGTGATCCGGGTCGGCCGGCAACCTACGCGATAACCGCCAAGCTGCACAAGCTCGTCCCGCGGGACGGTGTGCCGATCCGGTTGGACGCCCGGGTGCTCGTGCTCGCCAATGATCCCGGGTGGCGCTCCGTCCTACCTGGACAGTCGGTGGAAGCCGACGGACGGCTCACCAAGGCGCGCGGTGGCGACCTGCGCGCCGCGGTGCTCAGTACCACCGGTGTTCCGGTGCTGCGCGGCCCGCCGCCCTGGCACCAGCGGGCCGCCGGAATACTCCGGGCCGGCCTACGGCGGGCGTGCGAGCCGCTACCGGACGGGCCGGGTGGCCTGCTGCCCGGGCTTGTCGTCGGGGACACCAGCACGCTGCAGCCCACGATCGCCGACGACTTCCGGGCCACCGGAATGACGCACCTGACCGCCGTATCCGGCTCCAACGTGGCGATCGTCGTCGGGCTCGTGCTCGGTTTGGCGCGTTGGGTACGGGCGCGGCCACGGCTGGCCGCCGGACTCAGTGTCGTTGCGTTGATCGGGTTCGTGGTGTTGGCCCGACCGTCGCCCAGCGTGCTGCGGGCCGCGGTGATGGGCGGGCTGGGCCTGGTGGGGCTCGCGACCGCACGACAACGCGCCGCGGTGCCCGCCCTGTGCGCCACGGTTGCTGTTCTCGTCATCGCCGATCCCGAGCTCGCTTCGGACGCCGGGTTCGCGCTGTCCGTACTCGCCACAGCCGGCCTTCTGCTGCTCGCGCCGAACTGGCGGGACGCGCTACGGCGTCGTGGCGTGCCGCCCGGCGTCGCCGAGGCCCTTGCGGTACCGGCGGCCGCCCAGGTGGCGTGCGCGCCGGTGATCGCCGCGATCTCGGGCACGGTGAGCCTTGTCGCACTGCCGGCCAACCTTCTCGTCGTACCGGCGATCGCCCCGGCAACCGTGCTCGGCGTGGCGGCCGCGGTGCTCTCCCCGGTCTGGCCGGCCGGTGCCGCAGCCGCCGCGTGGCTGGGCCAGTGGCCGGCCCGCTGGTTGGTGACCGTGGCCGGGTACGGCGCCGACCTCCCGGCCGGCGCGGTGCC
>DASRRF010000211.1:0-3938 GCA_035695905.1 Micromonosporaceae bacterium
GTCGATCGGCGTGTACCGGGCCGTCCCGTAGGTCTCCGAGGTGGACGTGTGCACCATCCGGGGTATTCCGAGATCGCGTACCGCCTCCAGCACGTTCAGCGTGCCGGACACGTTCGCCGCGACGTACGAGGCCGGCGCCGCGTAGCTGTACGGGATCGCGATCAGCGCGGCGAGGTGGAAGACCGTGTCGCAGCCGGACACGTGCCGGCGCACCGCGAACGGGTCGGTCACGTCCGAGTGCACGATCTCGATGCCGGCCCGTACCTCGGCCGGCACCTCGGCGAGCATGCCGGGATCGGAACGGCCGTTGTACCGGACCATCGCGCGGACCTGCGCGCCGGCCGCGACGAGCAGCTCGACCAGGTGCGACCCGATGAACCCGCCCGCGCCGGTGAGCAGCACCCGCCGGCCGGACCAGTCATGTTCGTCCGCCAGACGCGGCTCCGCCATTACACGCTCCTCCAGGACACCAGGTCGGCCAGGCTGGTCGCCAGCGGGATCCGGGGCGCCCAGCCGGTTTCCGCGCGGATCCGGGCCGGCGAGCCGACCTGGTACGGGATGCCGCCGGTACCGCCGCCGACGATGTCCACAATGGACCCGTCCAGGCCGGCGGCGGCGAGCAGCCCGTCCAGCACGTCACCGACGCTGGTGGCCCGCCCGGAGCACAGGTTGTACACCCGGCCCGGCCGGCCGTGCTCGGCCAGCGCGAGGTACCCGCGGGCGATGTCCCGTACGTCGGTGAAGTCGCGTACCGCGCCCAGGTCCGCCGCCCGTACCCGGTCCGCCGTGCCGGCCAGCACCGCGGCCACCCGGGTGGCCAGTGCCCCGGCCACCGTGGTCACCGGTTCGCCGGGCCCGATGTGGTTGAACGCGCGCACCGGGACCAGCTCGTACGCGCCGTCCAGCGCGAGCGCGGTGGCGACCGCCTCCGCGGCGGCCTTGGCGTACCCGTACGCGTTGACCGGGTGGCCCTGGGCGTCCTCGGTCACCGGGTTCTGCTCGGCCGGCACCGCGCCGTACTGCGCGGACGAGCCGGCCAGTACCACCCTGGGACGCAGTCCGAGCCGGCGCAGCGCGAGACAGAGCCCCAGGGTGGGTTCGACGACGCCGGGTACCAGTAGAGCCGGATCGGGCTCCCGCTGCGGTGAGCTGGCCGCCAGGTGGAACACCACGTCCGGGCGAACCTCGTCCAGCAGCGCCACCACGGCAGCCGGCTCGGAAAGGTCCACGGGAGTGCGCCCGACCGGGACGACCTTCCAGCCCGCCTCGGACAGGACCGTACACAGCGCCGTTCCCGCGAACCCGTAGGCTCCGGTGACCAGGGCAACCGTCACGATGCCGCCTCCGCGGAGGGGAGCGCGTCGGCGGTCACGACGCAACCCGGTGGTAGACGTCCACGATCCGCTGCGCGATGGCCGGCGAGTCCAGCCAGCCGAGGCGTTCCCGGCCGTTGGACCGCGTACCGGCCGCGAGCACCTGCGCGGCCTCGGTGGCGAGCCGGTCCACGAGGTCCGGCCCGAACGGTACGACGGCCGACGGTGACACCCCGTCCAGGATCTCCGCGACGTCCCCGACGTCCACGCTGACCACCGGCAGGCCCATCACCGCGGCCTCCTTCACCACGGTCGGCGAGCCCTCGCTGCCCTGCCGGGAGGTGAACAGCAGCAGGTCCGCGGCGGCGAACTTGGCCACCAGGTCGGCGATCGGTTGGCCCGGCGCGGACAAGACCAGCTCGCGCGCGCCCAGCCGGTCGACGACTGCGCGGAACACGTCGTACCGCTTGACCGCGTTGCTGGGCAGCGCGCCGAACAGCACCACCGGCTGGTCCGGCCCGATGCCCAGCGCGGCCCGGGCGGCGGCCCGATCCTGCGGCGTGAAGACCGAGAGGTCCACCCCGTTCGGGATCACGTCACCGGCCGGGTCACCGGCGCTGTCGGCGAGCCGGCGGGAGACGTAGATGCGCGCCGCGCTGCCGCCGCGGCCGAGCCGGGTCAGCCGCCACTGTCGCGGGTCGTTCACGTCGCTGCCGTACAACGACAGCACCCTGGGGGTACGGCCGGCGAACCGGGCCGCGAGCCCGGCGAGTCCATAGTGGACATGGATGACCTGGTAGTCGCCGGACGCGGCTGCCCGCCGTACCCGTGGAATGGCCAGCAGGTAGTCGGACTTGCCGCGGGCTTGCGCGACGACCTCGACATCGACCCGATGCCCCAGCCGGCGCAGCGCCTCGACCTGCTCCTTGACGAACACCCCGCGGAAGCTGCCGCCCTCGGGCCACAGGTTCGTCACCGCGAGTACCCGCAGCGGGTCCGCCACTCAGGCCGCCTGGGCGAAGTACGCCTTCACCTCGGCGACGACGCGATCGGACTGCTCGTCGGTCAGCTCGGGGTAGATCGGCAGGGACAGGCATTCGTCGGCGAACGCCTCGGTATGCGGCAGGTCGCCGCGCTGGTAGCCGAGGGAGGCGTACGCCGGCTGCAGGTGCAGCGGGATCGGGAAGTGGATCCCGGCGCCGACCCCGTTCGCGTTCAGGTGCTTGAGCAGCGCCTCGCGGTGCTGGGTGCGCACGACGTAGTGGTGGTAGACGCTGATCCGGTCGGCCGGGTCGGCCAGCAGTGTCAGGTCGCCCACGCCGCGCAGCTGCTCATCGTAGCGGGCGGCAAGCTCGCGGCGCCGCGCGTTGTCCGCGTCCAGGCTGGGCAGCTTCGCCAGGAGTACGGCCGCCTGCAGGGTGTCCATCCGGTGCGCGTGACCGACGATCAGGTGCTCGTACTTGGCGATCCGCCCGTGGTCGCGCAGCATCCGGATCTTCGCGGCGAGCTCGTCGTCGTTCGTGGTGACCGCGCCGGCATCGCCGTACGCGCCCAGATTCTTGCCCGGGTAGAAGGAGAAGACCCCGACCAGCGAGTACGACCCGGCCCGGGTCCTCGTACCGGATGGCGACAGGTACTCGGCACCGTGCGCCTGCGCCGCGTCCTCGATCACCGGTACCCCGGCCTGCGCCGCGATCGCCGAGATCGCCGGCAGGTCCACCATCCGGCCGTGGATGTGCACCGGCATGACCGCGGCCACCCCGTCGATCTTCGCTTCCAGCGCGGCCGGATCCATCGCGCCGGTACCCGGGTCGATGTCGACGAACCGCGGTCTGGCGCCCAGCCAGGAGATCGGCTCGGCGGTGGCGATGAACGTGTGCGCGGGTACGGCGACCTCGTCGCCCGGCCCGATCCCCAGCGCGTCGAGCGCCAGGTGGATCGCGGCGGTGCCGGAGCCCACCCCGATCGCGTGCCGTACCGCGCAGAACCGCGCGAACGCGGCCTCGAACTCGGCCAGCGCCGGACCCTGGATGAAGCTGGTCGTCTCGATCACGCCGCGGATCCCCGCGTCGATCGCCTCGGCGTGCCGGGCGTAGTTGGCTTTGAGGTCCACAAGTGGGATCTTCGGCGTGCTCACTCTGAAATCACTCCGGTATCGAGGTCAGCGGCGGGTACGGGCGGTGGTCCAGGCCTACCGGGCAGAGTAGTTCATCAATCGTCTTGACTTGCCGGGCGGCACTGCCGACCACCACCGCGCCCGGTGCCACGTCCTTGGTCACCACCGCGCCCGCGCCGATCAACGCCCGCTCGCCGATGCGTACCCCGGGCAGGATCGTCACGTTCGCGCCGACCCGGGCCGCCCGGCCCACGTACACCCCGCGGATGCACTTGCCCACGTCCGGGCAGCGCGGGAACGGCGCGTTGGTCAGCGTCACCCGCGGGCCGATCCACGCCTCGTCTTCGAGCACGGTGTACTCCGGGATGAAGCACTGGGAGTGGATGCGTACCCCGTCCCCGATCGTCACATGGTGCTCGACCACGCTCAGCGAGCCGACCGAGACGTTGTCGCCGATCGTGTTCGCCTCCCGGAGCAGCACGTGGTGGCCGGTCTGGAAGCGCTCGCCG
>DASRRF010000212.1:0-2359 GCA_035695905.1 Micromonosporaceae bacterium
GTCTGCGTCCGGCACACGCTGCCCGCCGAGCGGGACCACGCCAAGACCGCGACCCGGCGACTGTGGACAGCGAGGGGCGCTGTGGATTTGTGGCGCGGACCGCTCGTGATCTGCTATGTGCGCCAACCGTCACATGTGGACAGTCCGGCGAGCCCTACCGCCCCGGTAGCGTGCTCTCATTCGAGCCGACCTAGAGGACTTCGATGGACATCATTGAGGCCGAGCCCGTGCCGCCCCGACCGAGCATCGGGTGGTTGGCCGCTGTGGCGCTGGTCGGGGCGCTGGTGGGTTCGGTGGCAACCCGCGTCATCTCGGATCCGGGCCGTGCCGAGCCGACCGCCACCGGCAGCCCCTCGACGGTTTCCGCCAGCCCGGCGCGGTCATCGCGGACGCCGTCGGCGGCGGAAATGCAGGCCGCCGTGGACCGGCTCCCGCCGGCTGACGGGGAGATCGTCAGCGGGAGCCCGAAATGGGACGACCCCCGCCGGGGGGAGACGGGGGTCGTCGGGGGGCCCGGCTCCGGGGGGGTTGAGCCGAACCCGCTCAGCGGTCACGGGGGGTGCAACCGCCGAGGGTCCATGGCGCCTAGCGGCGCTGCGTGCAGTCGGGCACGGGCCGGCTCGGCCCGTGGGAGCGTGTCACAAATACAAGCATGCCTGAGATAACCGGTACACGTCGAGTGGCGTCCACCGCAACACGCCGGGACATGCCGTTCTTTGTAGGTCTTGACGAACGTCGTTCGATGCTGAGCTACGAGCCGGTCACCCAGGATGACGGCATGATCGCAGTCACGAACCGGACCGAAATGCGGCAGTACGGGGGATAGACTTGCCCGCCGTGGGCCGAACTGCCGCCTTCTTCGATCTCGACAAGACCGTCATCGCGAAATCGAGTGCGTTGGCGTTCGGTCGGCCGTTCTACCGCGATGGGTTGATCACCCGCCGCGATGTTGTCAAGGCCGCGTACGCCCAGCTGATGTTCCGGGTCGGCGGGGCGGACGAGCAGATGATGGCGCGCACCCGCGACTACCTCGCCGAGCTGTGCAAGGGCTGGCGGGTGGAGCAGGTCAGCCAGATCGTCGCGGAGACACTGCACGATCTGATCAACCCATACGTGTACGCCGAAGCCGCCGCCCTGATCGACGAACACCAGGCGGCCGGACGGGATGTGGTGCTCGTCTCGAGCTCCGGCGAGGAGATGGTCCGCCCGATCGGCGAACAACTTGGCGTGACCGACGTGATCGCGACCCGGATGCGGGTCGAGGACGGGTGCTACACCGGCGAGGTCGACTTCTACGCGGCCGGGTCCAACAAGGTCACCGCGGTGCATGAGCTTGCCGAGTCCCGCGGGTACGACCTGGCCGGTTCGTACGCGTACTCCGACTCGGTCACCGACGCGCCGCTGCTGGCCAGCGTCGGTCATCCCAGCGCGGTGAACCCGGATCGCGGCCTGCGCAAGATCGCGCAGGAGCGGGACTGGCCGGTGCTCGAGTTCCGCCACCCGATCCCGTTGGGCCGGCGGCTGCGGGAGCGCCCGGCCGTACCGATCGCCGCGGCCGCGGTGGGCGTCGGGGTGGGCGTAGCGATCGGGATCCTTTGGTACGGACGGCATCGACGGACCAGGGAGTCCAACGGGGCTGGCGCGAAGCCGGCCCGAATCTCGGGGCTGACCGGCCGGTAACACCGGGACCTCATTACCCACATGGGTGATCGGTGGTCACACAATCCCTGCGAGGGCTGGCGCGTCCTGCGAAACGGGCGTAGAAAAGTGGGTACGGATCCATCAAGACAGGATCCGGGCACGGCCACCGGGCACCCACGCGCGACCAGCCGCGGGAGGCGCGTTGCGGCGGCTCCGCAAGGACCGCTGACAACGACATTGAGGTGCACGCTTGGTAACCCGGCTGGACGTGCGTGACGGCGCCTCCGACGTGAGGCGCCGTCCACGCGTTCCGTGATGTCCGAGGCGGAGGGAACGCCCACGCGGCAGGGCCCCGGCGTGCCATACCCTGACCGCGTGACTATCGGCATTGTCAGCGCCGGACACATGGGTTCGGGCCTCGGCTGGGCACTGCAGGCCGGCGGCGCCAGGGTGATTACCGCTCTGGACGGCCGATCCGCGCGCACCGCGTACCTTGCCGCGGCGGCCGGTCTGACCGCCGTCGCGGACCTGCCGGAGCTGGTGCGTACCGCCGAGGTCGTGCTCGTCGTCACGCCGCCCGGTGCGGCGCGGTCCGCGGCTCGGGCGGTCGCCACCGCCGCCCGGACCACCGGGAGCACCCCGCTGGTCGCGGACCTCAACGCGGTTTCACCGTCCACAGTAGACGAGTTGGCTGCCGTGTACGCGGAAGCCGGACTGC
>DASRRF010000213.1:0-2657 GCA_035695905.1 Micromonosporaceae bacterium
GCGGCTGCCCGCGACGCGCTGCTGAGCCTGCTGGGCAGCGGGCCGGGGTTGGTACCGGCGTGGGAGGCGTGCGATCGGTTCGGGCTGGTCGGCGTGTGGCTGCCGGAGTGGATCCGGGTGCGCAGCCTGCCCCAGCACAACCCGGTTCATCTGTACACAGTGGACCGTCATCTCGTACAGACCGCGGCGAAGGCGGCCGGGTACGCCCGCGAGGTCGACCGGCCGGACCTGCTCGTGCTCGGCGCCCTGCTGCACGACATCGGCAAAGGTCTGGTGGGAGACCATTGCCACGCGGGTGCGCCGGTCGCCGCCGCGATCGCCACCCGGATCGGCCTGCCACCGGCCGAGGCGGCCACCATCGAGACGGTGGTACGCCTGCACCTGCTGCTGCCGGATACGGCCACCCGCCGGGATATCGCCGATCCGGTCACCGTCACCGCGGTTGCCCGGGCGGTTCGCGATGTGTCCACATTGGACCTGCTGTACGGCCTCGCTCGCGCGGACGCCGAGGCGACCGGACCGGGTGCGTGGTCGGCGTGGAAGGGCCGGCTCGTCGCCGAGCTGGTCGACCGGGTACGCCGGACGCTGGACACCGGCACCGTCCCGCCCGCTCCGGTGCCGGATGCGGCGGTGCGCAACGGCGTACACGTGGAGGGTGATCTGGTGACGGTGGCCGCGACCGACCGGCGGGGGCTGCTCGCGGCGGTGGCCGGATGCCTGGCGCTGCACCGGCTGGACGTGGTGACCGCGGATGTCTCCACTGTGGATGGTCGGGCGCTGGTACGGTGTGCCGTGCAGCCGCGGTACGGGATGCCGCCGGACGGCGCGGTGCTCGGTGCGGACCTGCGCAGGGCGGCCCGCGGCGAGCTGCCGGGCCTGGCCCGGTTGGCCGCCCGTGCCGCAGACCGCACCGCGCGCGTGGTCTGGCACCGGAACGCCGCGACCGACGCGGTCGTGCTGGAGGTGCGCGCGGCGGACGCGCCCGGGCTGCTCTACCGGGTGGCGTCCGCGTTGGAGGGTGCCGGCGCGGAGGTCCGGGCGGCCCGGATCTCCACCCTCGGCGGCGCCGCCGTGGACGCGTTCTACCTCGTCGGCGCGTGGGCGGACGCCGGAGCGCGGCGTGCCGTGGAGAGCGCGGTGCTGGCGGCGTGTGCGGTGCCGTTCCCTGAATAGACGTTGGCCTATCTACTCGATAATTTCGAGATCATCCTCGAGTAGGTAGGCCAACGTCTATCGGCAGGCGGGCGCGGGCGGGCGCGGGCGGACGCGGGCGGACGCCGGGGGCGGGCGAGTGCGCGCCGGTCGGGCGCGACGCGGGTCGGGTGCGACGCGGGTCGGGTGCGACGCGGGTCGGGCGCGCGTGCGGGCTGCGGCCGGCGTGGGGGAGCTACCCTGGCTGGGTGTTTGATACGTTGAGCGACCGGCTTTCGGGCATCTTCGCGAAGCTGAAGGGCAAGGGCCGGCTCACCGACGCCGACATCGACGCGACCGCCCGCGAGATCCGCCTCGCGCTGCTGGAGGCGGATGTCGCGCTCGCGGTGGTGAAGGAGTTCATCGGGCGGATCAAGGAACGCGCCCGCGGTGCCGAGGTACACCAGGCGCTGAACCCGGCGCAGCAGGTCATCAAGATCGTCCACGAGGAGCTGGTGGCGATCCTCGGCGGCGAGGCGAGGCGGCTGCAGTTCGCCAAGCAGCCGCCGACCGTGATCATGCTGGCCGGCCTGCAGGGCTCCGGGAAGACCACGCTCGCCGGCAAGCTGGCCCGGCACCTCAAGGCGGCCGGGCACCAGCCGCTGCTCGTCGCCGCGGACCTGCAGCGCCCCAACGCCGTGCAGCAGCTTCAGGTGCTCGGTGGTCAGGCCGGAGTCGAGGTGTACGCACCTGAGCCGGGCGTCGTCGCCGGTGCCGATGCGGAAACCGGCGGTGACCCGGTCCGGGTGGCCCGGGACTCGATCGAGCATGCCCGCCGCGCGATGCGCGACATCGTCATCGTGGACACCGCCGGCCGGCTCGGCATCGACGCGGAGATGATGGCGCAGGCGGTGGCGATCCGGGACGCGATCGACCCGGACGAGGTGCTGTTCGTCATCGACGCGATGGTCGGCCAGGACGCGGTACGGACCGCGGAAGCGTTCCGGGACGGGGTTGGCGTCACCGGCGTGGTGCTGTCCAAACTGGACGGTGATGCGCGGGGCGGTGCGGCGCTGTCCGTACGCGAGGTGACCGGCCAGCCGATCCTGTTCGCCTCCACCGGGGAGAAGCTGGAGGACTTCGATGTCTTCCACCCGGACCGGATGGCCTCGCGGATCCTCGGCATGGGCGACATGCTCACCCTCATCGAGCAGGCCGAGCAGGCGTTCGAGGCGGACGAGAAGGAGCGGATGGCCGCCAAGCTCATGGGCGGCGAGTCGTTCAGCCTGGAGGACTTCCTCGACCAGCTCACCGCCGTACGGCGGATGGGGCCGATCGCGAACGTACTGGCCATGCTCCCGGGCGCCGGCCAGATGAAGGACCAGCTGGCCGAGCTGGATGACAAGCACTTCGACCGGATCACCGCGATCATCCGGTCGATGACCCCGGAGGAACGCACCAACCCGAAGGTCATCAACGGGTCCCGCCGGGCCCGCATCGCGCGTGGTTCCGGGGTCACCGTGATG
>DASRRF010000214.1:0-7229 GCA_035695905.1 Micromonosporaceae bacterium
GGGTGGGAATCGACGCAACCGCAGGTCACCAGCGGCAGAAGTCGGATGGCGCCCCCGGTAGGATTCGAACCTACGCTCCCGCCTCCGGAGGGCGGTGCTCTATCCCCTGAGCTACGGGGGCTCAGCGACCACAGAAGAGTAGCAGGGACCGTCCGCATACCGGCCCCAGCACGTTCGCGCGCCGCCGCAGCTGTACCCCGGAAAGATCTGTCCTGCTACAGATCGTGATCGTGATCAGTCTCGATCTTGTGCCCTGACCGTTCGGCCGATGTCGGTGTGGCCGATGTCACCGGCAACATGTGGCGTTCTATCTACTCCATTGCACGAATTCCCACGGAGGATCTTGTATGGCTAGCCGTTGGCTCACCCGTTTGGCGTTCACGGTTGTGGCCGGTGGCGTTGCTCTCCTTGCGGCTGCCACTCCCGCGCTGGCGAACACCACCGTGCTTCTGCGCCAATCCAACGTCCTTGCTAATGGGAACTCCGACAAGGGGTTCGGCAAGTGTACGACCGACCAGGCGGCCAACGAGGACATCTGGGTCTTCGTGTGGCCTGGCAACAACGCCGGTGACCTGGTGGACCTCACCCTCAACTTCGCCAGCGACGGCGGGTTCACCGCCGACTCCCAGCGTACCGAGGCGGATGCCACGAAGACGCTGGACAACGGCACGCTGAAGGTCTCGGTCAGCACGCCTGCGGGCTGGCGCCTGATCAATGGAACATCCGTGGTCACCGGCACCGTCCCCGGAAACGATGACGAGTTCAACCTGACCCACACCTGCGCCGGAACACCCGGGTCCACGCCGCCGACGACTCCGAGTGATGGAGGCTCGTCCTCCAGCGATGGTGGTGGCGGCGACGGCGGGAGCAGTACGCCGCCCAGTGGCTCCGGCGGGCTGCCTGTCACCGGTACGGCGATCGGCGGCATCGTCGTCGTCGGAATCGGCATGCTGGCGGCCGGCGTGGCCCTGATGGCCGTCCGGCGGCGTCGCGACCTGACCGATCTGACCGACGTCTAAGGCGGAGACCTACAGCTGAGACAGCCAGCGCGTTCGGCGGGGTGCTAGAGCACCCCGCCGATCCACGTCCGGGCCCAGCCGGGCGTCAAGCGAAGGGCCCGGCCGGGCGTCAGCGAATGCCGATCAGTCGTCGAAGCCGCCGCCGCCGTGGTGGAACCGATCGGGGTGGCCGACCGCGTAGAACGCGTACACCACGTACGCCGTGACCACGACCATCAAGAGCGCGAACCCGATCCAGCCGACGATGATGGCGGCGCGCGCCATACCGGCCCCGTACTCGTCACGGTCGAGTGCCTGCCGGCGAGCCACGTGACCCAGTACGGCGCCGATCGGTGCGGGCAGGCACAGGACCAGTCCCAGCAGCGCGAGGCAGAGCGCAACTACGGCCAGCGTGTTGGTCCGGCGGGTGGCCGGAGCGGGAGGTGCATACACCGCAGACACTGCGTACCCCCTACAAGAACGTCCTACAAGAACGTCCTACAAGAACGTCAGTTGCTCGCATCGCGTTGCAGGTCGCGCATGACGGTGATCTCGTTCTGCTGACCGTTCTTCATGACCGTCGCGAGAGTGACGACCTCGGGCCGGTGGCTCACCTTCAGCAGGCCCTCGACCATGTGGATCCCGCCGAGGTGGTGGCGGATCATCAGCTCGACGAACTGCCGATCGACGTCCTTGCCCGAGGACTGGCGCAACCGATCGACCTCCTGGTTCGTGGCCATCCCGGGCATCAGCCCGTTCGCCAACGGCTCGCCACCGCCGGGCATCCAGGCCATCCGCGGCTGGCTACCGGTGGGCTCCAGCCGCCACTCCTCCAGCCAGCGCTTCATGACGCCGATCTGCGCCTGCTGGGTAGTCACGATCTTGTATGCCAGGCTGCGCACGTCCTCGTTGGTCGCCTTCTGATAGGCGATCATCGCCAGCTCGACGGCCTGCGCGTGGTGCACCGACATGTCCCGGGCGAAGCCGGCCTCGGCGGACGTGTCGTCGGGCGCCCGCACGATCGGGGTGAGCAGGCCGCCGGCGTACCCCAGAAGCAGCCCGACGACGACGGCGAGTGCCAGCCAGACGGTGCTGAACCGACGCGGGGCCGCGGCCTCAGCCACCAGACTGCTGTTGGGTCATGTCCCGCGGTGTGGTGCCGGTCGCGGTCACATAGTTGCCGGACGAGCACGCCACCCCGGGTTCCCTGCTGGCGTTCTGCCGCAGCGCCCGGATGAACTCGTCGATCCGCTTGTCCGAGGCGCTGTTGACCTTGAGCTGGTAGCCCCAGGCCTGCAACGAGATGGCCTTGTCCAGCCCCGGGTACGGGCTCATCAGCATGAAGTCGTTGCCGCGTACCTTGGCCGCCAGCGTCTCCACCTGGTCCGCCGGCAGGTCCGGCCGGTAGGTGATCCAGACCGCCCCGTGCTCCATGCTGTGCACGGCGTGCTCGTTGGCGATCGGGGCGTCGTAGACGTCGCCCATGCACCGCTGCCAGGACGGGTTGTGCGGGCCGCCGACCGGCGGGCTGGTCGAGTACGGCACCGTGCCTTGCTGGTGCACGCCGTTCTTCACCGCGTCCGGCGTCGTCTTGTTGTAGTTGACCAGCCCACTGATCGCGCCCGCCTTGTCCTGCCAGGTGCGGGTGCCCTTGTAGACGTACCAGCCGCCGTACCCGATGATCCCGGCGGCGAGCAGCCCGACGGCGACGAACAGCGCGATCGGCCCCCAGTTACGGCTCTGCGCGACCTTGACCGGCACGATGGGCTTGCGCGGGCCGCCGCCCTTGGCGGCCTGTCGCGGCGGAGCGCCCTTGCCGGCGGTGGCGGCCTTCTTGCCGGGGCTGCCGGTGGAGACGGCCGACTGGCGGCGCGAACCGCCGCCACCGTGCTGGGTGCTCATGCTCATGGCGTGGTCACTTCCGCGATTCGGCCGGGGGAGGCCGGGGCTGGGGCCGGGTGCGGACGACCGGGACATACCAGGTCGCCGCCAAGTCCCAGAGTGTACCCCCGATAGCATGGATCAGTGACTCCCGACGAGCTTGCCGACGCCGTTCTCGCCGCCGCCCGCGCGGTTCTGGCCGACCGTGACCTGGGTCACGATTCGGTGCCCGCGCGCACGTCGGTGGAGCGTCCCCGCAACCCGGATCACGGTGACTACGCATCGACGCTGGCGCTGCAGCTCGCCAAGCGGGTGGGGGTACCGCCGCGGGAGTTGGCCACCGACCTCGCAGCGCGGCTGGCCCGGACACCCGGCATCAAGTCGGTGGAGGTTGCCGGTCCGGGGTTTCTCAATGTCCGTCTGCATGCGGCCGCCGCTGGAGAGCTGGCCCGGCTGGTGGTCATGACCGGGCACGGGTACGGGCGGAGCACCGATCTCGCCGGCCAGCGGGTGAACCTGGAGTTCGTGTCGGCGAACCCGACCGGCCCGATCCACATCGGCGGCGTCCGGTGGGCCGCGGTCGGCGACGCGCTGGCCCGGCTGCTGCGCGCATGCGGCGCGGACGTGGCGACCGAGTACTACTTCAACGATGCCGGCGCGCAGCTCGACCGGTTCGCCGACTCGCTGCTCGCCGCCGCGCGCAAGGAGCCAACCCCCGAGGACGGGTATGCCGGCGCGTACATCAACGACATCGCCGCGGCGGTGGCGGCGAAGCGGCCGGAGGCGGTGGACCTGCCGGACGCGCAGGCCGGCGAGGTGTTCCGGGTCGAGGGTGTCGCGTTGATGCTCGACGAAATCAAGACCTCGCTGCGCGAGTTCGGCGTGCATTTCGACCGCTACTTCAGCGAGAAGGAGCTGCACGACCGGGGCGAGCTGGACGCCGCGCTGGCCCGGCTGCGCGAGCAGGGCCACGTGTACGACGCGGATGGCGCGATCTGGTTGCGCAGTACGGATTTCGGTGACGACAAGGACCGGGTGCTGATCCGTAGCTCCGGCGCACCCACCTACTTCCTGGCCGACTGCGCGTACTACTACGACAAGAGGCAGGTACGCGGGTTCGACAAGGCCGTGATCATGCTCGGCGCGGACCACCACGGCTACATCGGCCGGCTGCGCGCGCTCGCCGCGTGTTTCGGCGACGACCCGGACCAGACCCTGGAACTCCTCATTGGACAGATGGTGAACCTGGTCCGCGACGGCCAGCCGGTCCGGATGAGCAAGCGCCACGGCACCGTGGTCGTACTCGAGGACCTCGTCGACGCGATCGGGGTGGACGCGGCCCGCTACGCGCTCGCCCGGTACTCCGTGGACTCCACAATAGACATCGATGTGGAGCTGTGGACCCGGACCACCCGCGACAACCCGGTCTACTATGTACAGTACGTGGCCGCCCGTACGGCCAGCGTGTCGCGCAACGCGGCCGATGTCGGCCTGCACCGGGGTGCGCCGGAAGACTTCACGCCCGAGTTGCTCGACCACGCCAAGGAGCGCGACCTGCTCAAGGCGCTCGGCGAGTTCCCGGCGATCGTGGCGACCGCGGCCGAGCTGCGCGAGCCGCACCGGGTGGCCCGCTATCTGGAGGAGCTGGCCGGTGCGTACCACCGGTTCTACGACAACTGCCGGATCCTGCCGATGGGTGACGAGGAAATCACAAGCCTGCACCGCGCCCGGTTGTGGCTCAACGACGCCACCCGTACGGTCATCGCGAACGGGCTGGGCCTGCTCGGCGTCTCGGCACCGGAACGGATGTAGCGGCATGAGCGAGCGGAGCATCAGGCTCAGTGATCCGGCGCTCAAGCGACACCTCGCTTCGCGAGGTGTCGCTTGAGGGCTCACGAGGCTGGTGCGCTGCATGCCGATCTCGGCTCCCGCGGGCCGGTCTGGCTGCGCGCCCCGGACGACGTCAACGCCCTGCTGCCGCAGCTCTGGCCGAGCACCGTCCATCGTGGACCGGACGGGGTGCTGAGCGCCGGCGGCGTACCGGTGACCGAGCTCGCCCGCCGGTACGGCACACCGGCGTACATCCTGGACGAGGCGGACTTCCGGGCCCGCTGCCGGGCTTTCCGGGAGGCGTTCGGTACAGCGGACGTCTACTACGCCGGGAAGGCCTTCCTGTGCAAGGCGGTGGTCCGGATCCTCGCCGAGGAAGGGCTGTGCCTGGACGTCTGCACCGGGGGCGAGCTGGTCATCGCGCTCGCCGGCGGCATGCCGCCCGCGCGGATGGGTCTGCACGGTAACAACAAGTCCACTGTGGAGTTGTCCCGCGCGCTGGACGCCGGGGTCGGCCGGATCATCGTGGACTCGTTCGACGAGATCGACCGGTTGACCGCGCTGGCGCGGGCCGCCGGCAAGCGGCCGGCGGTGATGGTACGGGTCACCGTCGGCGTGGAGGCGCACACCCACGAGTACATCGCGACCGCGCACGAGGACCAGAAGTTCGGCTTCTCGCTGTCCGGCGGCGCGGCCGCGGCCGCGGTCGAGCGGATTCTGGTCGAGGATGTGCTGGAGCTGCGCGGGCTGCACTCGCACATCGGATCGCAGATCTTCGACACATCCGGGTTCGAGCTCAGCGCGCGCCGGGTTCTCGGGTTGCAGGCGAACGTTCGGGACGCGTACGGCGTACCCCTGCCGGAGCTGGACCTCGGCGGCGGCTTCGGCATCGCCTACACGACGCAGGACGACCCGTCGACGCCGGGCGACCTGGCCGCGGGTCTGGCGAAAATCATCGAGCAGGAGTGCGCCTCGCTCGGCCTGCCGGTGCCGCACCTGTCGGTGGAGCCGGGCCGGGCCATCGCCGGGCCGGCCATGTTCACCCTCTACGAGGTCGGTACGGTCAAGGATGTCGATGGGATCCGCAGCTACGTGAGTGTGGACGGTGGGATGAGCGACAACATCCGTACCGCGCTGTACGACGCGAACTACTCGGCGACGGTGGCCTCCCGGGTGTCCACTTCGGAGCCGATCCTGGCCCGGGTGGTGGGAAAGCATTGCGAGTCCGGCGATGTGGTGGTTAGGGATGAGTTCCTGCCCGCCGACGTGCGGCCCGGAGATCTCCTTGCGGTGCCCGGCACCGGTGCCTACTGCCGCAGCATGGCCAGCAACTACAACCACGTACCGCGGCCGCCGGTCGTGGCTGTCTACGATGGACAGTCACGGGTCATCGTCCGGCGGGAGACCGAAGACGACATGCTCGCGTTGGATGTGGGGTAGCCGATGAAGGTGGCGCTGCTGGGCTGCGGCACGGTCGGTTCCGAGGTGGTACGGCTGCTGCACGAGCAGGCCGGCGACCTGACCGCGCGGATCGGCGCGCCGGTCGAGCTGGCCGGGATCGCGGTACGCCGGCCGCGCCTGGACCGCGGACCCCTACCCGTGCCACCCGGCCTGTTCACCACCGACCCGCTGGGACTGGTCAAGCGGGACGACGTTGATGTGGTCATCGAGGTGGTCGGCGGTATCGAACCGGCCCGCGGCTGGCTGCTGGAGGCGCTCGGCTCGGGCAAGAGCGTGGTCACCGCGAACAAGGCGCTGCTCGCCGAGGACGGCGCGACGCTGCACGACGCGGCCGCGGCCGGCGGTGCGGACCTCTACTTCGAGGCCGCCGTCGCCGGCGCGATCCCGTTGCTGCGCCCGCTGCGCGAGTCGCTGCACGGGGACCGGATCACCCAGGTCACCGGGATCGTCAACGGCACCACCAACTACATACTGTCCAGAATGGACGCTACCGGCGCCAGCTTCAGCGAGGCCCTGGACGAGGCCAGCGCACTGGGGTACGCGGAAGCCGATCCGACCGCCGACGTGGAAGGCTTCGACGCCGCGGCGAAGGCGGCGATCCTTGCCTCGATGGCGTTCCACACCCGGGTCAGCGCCGCCGACGTCTACCGCGAGGGCATCACCGACGTGACCGCGGCGGATGTGGCCAGCGCACGGGAGATGGGCTGCACCATCAAGCTGCTGTGCATCGCGTCGCGTACCGCGGACGGCGGCGTATCGGTCCGGGTGCACCCGGCGATGATCCCGCGCAGCCACCCGCTGGCCGGTGTCGGGGACGCGTTCAACGCGGTCTTCGTCGAGGCGGACGCGGCCGGCCAGCTGATGTTCTACGGCCGCGGCGCGGGAGGCGCGCCGACCGCGAGCGCGGTGCTCGGCGATCTCGTCGCGGTGGCCCGCAACCGGTTGGCCGGCGTACGCGCGGCCAGCGAGTCGGCCTACGCGGACCTGCGGGTCCGATCGATGGGCGAGGTGGCCACCAGGTACCACGTGTCGCTCGACGTGGCCGACCGGGCCGGTGTG
>DASRRF010000215.1:0-4349 GCA_035695905.1 Micromonosporaceae bacterium
TTGCACGGCTGGCACCACTCGGCCCAGAAGTCGATCACGACCGGGGTGGTCAGCGACCGCTCGGCCACCTCGAACTGGAACGTCGCCTCGGTCACGTCGATGACGGCGACCCCACCGCCGGGGCGCGGTCCACCGTTCGCCTGCGGCTGCGCGGGCCGGGCGGCCGCGGGTGGCGGGGTACGCAGAGCAGAGAGGTCAACCGCACCGCGGGTGAAGATCGACGGAGTGGTACGCGGATCGCTCATGGTTACCTAGTCTGGCACGCCGTGGTCCGCTATGACGCCGCCCGGCGCCTGCGCGGCGCGCTGGCGTCCGGTGACCAATTGTTCCCCTATACCCCTAAAAAGCGGAAGAATCATCGTCATGACCGACCAGCAGGCGGCACGCCACCTGGTCAACCCCGATCCCGGACCTGCTCGACGCGCTGCATGACGGCCTGCTCACGGTCTCCGACGGGCAGATCGCCAGCTAGAACCGGGCCGGCTCGCGGTAGACGCCCCACTCGGCGCGCAGCGCGTCACAGATCTCGCCGAGCGTCGCCTCGGCCCGGGCCGCGTCCAGCATCGCCGGGATCATGTTCTCCGTGGTACGGGCGGCCGCGACCATCCGGGCCAGCGCGGCATCCACAGTGGACTTGTTCCGGTCACCGCGGCGCTGCGCGAGCACCCGGTTCTGCTCGACTTCCACCTCGTGCGAGATACGCAGGATCTCCAGTTCCGGCGCGACCGTACCGGTGTGTACGTTCACCCCGACCACCTTCTTGTCACCCTTCTCCAGCGCCTGCTGGTAGGTGAACGCGGCCTCGGCGATCTCGGCCATGAACCAGCCGTCCTCGATACCGCGCAGGATCCCGCTGGTGATCGTGCCGTCCGTACCCATCTCCCGGATCCGGGTGAAGGTGCGTTCCGCCTCCGCTTCCATCTGGTCGGTCAGCGCCTCCACGTACCACGCGCCGCCCAGCGGGTCGGCCACGTTGGTGACCCCGGTCTCCTCCATGATGACCTGCTGGGTACGCAACGCGATCTCCGCGGACTCTGCGGTCGGCAGCGCCAGCGTCTCGTCCAACGCGTTGGTGTGCAACGAGTTCGTCCCGCCCAGCACCGCGGCCAGCGCCTCGATCGCCGTGCGTACCACATTGTTGTGTGGCTGCTGCGCGGTGAGCGAGACACCCGCGGTCTGGGTGTGGAACCGCAACCACAGCGCCCGTTCGTCGGTCGCCCCGTATTCGTCGCGCAGCCAGCGCGCCCAGATCCGCCGGGCGGCCCGGAACTTCGCGATCTCCTCGAAGAAGTCCACGTGCGCGTCGAAGAAGAAACTGAGCCCCGGCGCGAACGCGTTGACGTCCAGCCCGCGCGAGCGGCCCAGCTCGACGTAGCCGAACCCGTCGGCCAGCGTGTACGCCAGCTCCTGCGCGGCGGTCGAGCCCGCTTCGCGGATGTGGTAACCCGAGACCGACAGGGGCTTGTACCGCGGGATCTCGCGCGCGCAGTACTCCATCAGGTCGCCGATCAGCCGCAGGTGCGGCTCGGGCGGGAAGAGCCACTCCTTCTGCGCGATGTACTCCTTGAAGATGTCTGTCTGCAGTGTACCGTCCAATTTGGACAGATCGGCGCCCTGCCGCTCGGCGGCCACTAGGTACATGCAGAACACCGGCACCGCCGGGCCGGAGATGGTCATGCTCGTGGTGACGTCCTGCAGCGCAATGCCGTCGAAGAGCAGGTCCATGTCGAGCGCCGAGTCGATCGCCACGCCGCAGTGCCCAACCTCGCCGAGCGACTGCGGGTCGTCGGAGTCCCGGCCCATCAGGGTGGGCATGTCGAAGGCCACGGACAGGCCGCCACCGCCGGCGCCGAGAAGCATCTTGTATCGCTCGTTGGTCTGCCGGGCGTTACCGAACCCGGAGAACTGCCGCATGGTCCAGGTCCGCCCGCGGTAGCCGGTGGGATAGAGCCCGCGGGTGTACGGAAACTCGCCCGGCCAACCGATCCGCTCGAAGCCGGGGTAGTCGACGCCGGCCGGCGGCCCGTAGACCGGAGCGACCGCCATCCCGGACAACGTGGTGAAGTCGGCGTTCCTCTTCTGAGCGGCGTCGTACCGGGCCTGCCAGCGCTGCCGACCGGCAGCGATCTCGTGGGCGTCCATGACACCGATGGTAGGCCACGGACCTGAACGATCGCTAAGCCCAAGCTGCGTTGATCAAGGGGTTGGGGGCGGATCCGATCTCCAGCACCGCCCAACCCTTGATCAACGAGGGTGGGGTGGGCTACTGGTAGCCGGCGGCCCGGGCCTGGTCGTTGCCGACCGGTCCGGCGTCCTCCACGTGTACGTCGTCAACCGTGATGTTCACCTCGGTGACCTCGAGCCCGAGCAGGTTCTCCACCGAGCTGATCACCTTGGCCCGGACCTTCTCGGTGACCGAGTACACGACGAAGCCGTACTCGATGACGATCGTGACCTCGACGGCGGCCCTACCGCCTTCCAGGCGTACCGACACGCCACGGTCGGCCGCGTCGCCGCGGTCCTCACCCAGACCGATCTTCTCGCGTACCGCCGCGAACACCCGCGCGACATCCCCGCCGAGGTCGTACACCCCTGGCACTTCGCGGGCCGCGATGCCGGCGATCTTCTCGACGACCTCGTTGGCGATCGTGGTACGGCCGCGCTCCGCGGTCAGCTCGGCGCTGTTACGTAGCCGGTCAACCACGGCCGCGGCGACCCGGCCGGAGGCCTGCGCGGCCCGTTCCATGGCGTCGCTGACCCGCTCGGCAACCTCGCCGGCGCGCTCCTGCACCCGCTCGGCAACCTCGCCGGCGCGCTCCTGTGCCCGCTCGGCGACGTCCTGCACCCGCTCCAGCGCGCTCGGCGGGTCATCGGCACTATCTACTGTGGACATTGCGGTCTGGGTGACGACCGACTCCTCCTCGGCCGGCCCGAAGCCCGAGCCGGATTCGGCAGCCGCGCCAAAGCCTGAGCTTGTATCGGCAGCCGCGCCGAAGCCGGAGCTTGAATCGGAGTCGGCAGCCGCGCCGAACCCCGACGAGACCGGCTCGTCGCTGTCCGACCGCTGCCCGGGCACCCCGGAAGCAACCTCAGTCATTGTGTTCTCCCCTGGTCTCGCAGTCTGTGCGGAAGCAGTCTTTTGCGGACGCGAGCGTACCCGCGTACCGCCATCGCCGGCACCGCCCCGGCGTGCACAAATTAGCCGCGGACAAGCTCGGCGCAGCCGTCTACCAGGTGCAGCTCGGCGTCGCAGGTGGCCGCCGCCTCCGGATCGTGCGTCGCGAACACGACTGCCGCGCCGCGCGCCGCCTCCTCATGCAGCAACTCCAGTACCCGCTGGCGGTTCGCCGCGTCCAGCTCGCTGGTCACCTCGTCGGCGAGCAGTACGTCACCGCGCAGGGCCAGCCCACGGGCGATGGCCGCGCGCTGCTGCTGGCCGCCGGAGAGCTCCTCGACGAGCTGGTCCGCCTGGCCGGACAGGCCCAACCGGTCCAGCGACTCGGCGGACAGGCGCCGGGCATCGTGCGGCGGCGCCCCGGCCGCTACGAGCGCCACCTGCACGTTCTCCCCGGCCGTCAGGATCGTGGCGAGTCCGTTGTCCTGGGGTACCAGCACCACCCGCTGGGTCACCGCGTGATCCCGGTCGCGCAGCGGTACGCCGTCCACGGTCACCGATCCGGCGACCGGCCGCAGCAGCCCGGCCATCGCCCACAACAGCGTCGTCTTGCCGGCACCCGACGGGCCGGTCACTGCGAGCATCCGTCCGGGTACGGCGGCCGCGGACACGTCGCGCAGCACCGGGCGATCCCGGCCGTACGCCACCGTCACCTGGTCCACCACCAACGTCCTCAAGAAGAAGGAACCTCCCCGTAGTGCATGGCTACGCCGGCGGCCGGGTGTACGCCGTCGCCGGTACGCGGCAGCGCGACCGTGTTCTCCGTCGCCGGGCTGAGCAGGACCGTGCCGTCCATCTGGAGGTCCACCCGGATCAGCGTGCCCGGCGTGACCACCCGCAACACGTCCATCGGCAGGTGTACGGTGCCGTCCCGGCCGACCACCGCGTACTCCTCGCCGAGCCGCCCCTCGGCACCCACCCGGCCGTCCCGGATGTGCACCGTACGCCCCATCCGGGCACCGACCTCCGGGTCGTGGGTGACCACGACCACCGTCGTACCCGAGCGCCGCACCGCCTCCAGCGCCGCCACCACATCATCACGGGTACGGCTGTCCAGCTGGCTGGTGGGCTCATCGGCGAGCAGCAGGCCGGGCCGGGTGGCCAGCGCGACGGCGAGCGCGAGGCGCTGCCGCTCGCCCGGCGACAGGGTGCCGGGCCGGGACCGGTACCGGCC
>DASRRF010000216.1:0-7289 GCA_035695905.1 Micromonosporaceae bacterium
GTGTACGTGTCGCCGTCGTGCTTGGCGCCGAGCGTGAAGCCGAACGCGACCCGGGCGGGCCTCCCGGCCGCCCGGACCAGCCAGGCCAGCGCGGCGGCGTACTGCACGCAGTACCCGGTCTTCTTGGTCAGGAACTCGACGATCGCCGGGCCGCCGGTGTCCGCCTTGGCCGACAGCGAGTACGTGAAGCCGTTGGTCACCGCGAAGAACTCGTACAGCGCCAGGACCTTGTCGTACGGCGTGGTCTTGTCGGCGGTTACCCGGGCGACGGTGTCCCGTACGTCGCGGATATCGTCCGGCAGCGACGTGTAGAAGCGTTGCAGGTCGTTGGTTGACGGGAGCTGCTTCGCCCGGCGCAACGCGTCCGGATCGTAGTCGGCGCGTACGTAGTCGAACTCGTACTTCTTGCCGGCGGTCGTACTGCGGTTGGAGAAGACGACGTTCTGCCGGGTGTCGTACAGCCAGGTGGAGTCGAGCTTGCGCAGCGCCACCGGGTCACTGAACACGGGCAGCAGGCCCATGTTCAGGTTGACCACGTCAACGGTCGCCTTGCCCTCGTACAGCTTGACCCCGTCGCGCGGGGTACGCCGCGGGTCGGGCAGGGTCGCGCCGGCCGGGCGGCCGGCCGGCCCGCGGTTGCGGAAGCCGTCGGACTGCAGGTCATCGGCGGTGCCGAAGCGGACGTACCGCGGCTTCGGGTCCTTCGTGGTCACCCGGATCATGTCGGCCTCGTCGTCCTGCTTCAGGGTGCCCTCGAGCAGCGCCCACAGGTTGACCGACCGGGAGCCACCGGTGCCGCGGCCGTTTCCCGGCCCGTCGCCGCCGGAGCCGAACCGGTCGAGTAGGCCGGTCGTCATGCCGGGTACGGCGAGCGGCAGCATGATCGCCAGGAGTACGCCGACGATCGCCATCCGGCGGCCGGCCGCGGCCAGCGGCGAGGGCTCCCAGACGTCGATGTCCCGGCCGTCTCCGGTGAACCGGCGGCCGAACCGGCGTACCCGGTCGACGTTGTCGATGACGAGCAGCCAGAGGAACCCGGCGGCGCCGGCGATGAACGGCAGTACCGGGACGCTGTCCTGGTGTACCGCGACCGGCACCGAGTAGATCGCCAGCATCGGCAGGCCGGCCAGCGCCGGTCGGCGCAGGATCACCGCGCACACGTCGACGCAGATGGCGACCCCGCCGACCCCGAGCACGGTGAGGAACTGCAGGCCCTCGTGCTCGCCGACCGGGATGCCCATCTCACGGATGCCGGTGCCGGCCTGGTTCAGCAACTGTCCAAAGTGGGTGAACGTCTGTCCACTGGGGAGCAACCCGAGAATGGTGTCCGGGCCGCCGAAGAGCAGGGTGATCGTGACCAGCAGGCCGCTGAGCATCGCCGACAGCTGTGCCCAGGCCGGGGCGCGCAGCGTGCGGGCCAGCGTACCGGCGCCCTCGATCAGGAACACGGCGATCGCGCACTGCACCAGCCAGGTCCACTGCTCGAAGATCGTGGTGAGCGGGAATGCCGCGAGCAGCGTGGCCAACCCCGCGACGAGTCCGATGTGCCTGCGCCCGGTCATCTCATGCCCCCCGACACCGTCTCGGCCATGGCGGCCCGCCAGGCGAACCCCTGCGACCCGCGGCCGGCCTGCGGCCAGAGCGCCGGCAGCTTCACCCCGTGCTCCACGCCGACCACCCGCCAACCGCTGCGCAGCAGCCCGAGCGCCGCGGCGGCCTGTGCCTGATCGGCCTCCTCGCGGGCGGCGGTGGCCAGGTTGACCCAGGTACTCGAGTCGATCAGGAACGCGATGCAGGTGGCGTTGCTGCCGCGCAGCCCGGCGAGCAGCTCCGCCTCGGCCGGGGACAGCATGCCGAACAGCGCGATGATGAGCCCGCCGTCCGCGCGGTGCCGTACCCGATCCACCAGCGTCGACACCTCGGCGTGCGGCAGCAGCTTGACATCGGCCAGCTGGTCGAGCAGCGCGCCATCGCCGCTGGCCTCGGTCGCGTCCACGTCGATGCCGGAGTTGCTGACCAGGCGGAGCTTGTACCCGGCGTTGCGCAGGTGGGTGGCGATGCTCGCGGCCGCGGACACCGCCCACTCGAAGCTCGCGGTGGGACCCTCGCCGCGGTGCGCGTACCCGCGGGTGTCCAGCACGACCGTGGCCCGCGACTCCCAGGGTTGCTCCTCGCGTCGCACCATCAGCTCGCCGACCCGCGCGGTGGACCGCCAGTGCACCCGGCGCAGGTCGTCGCCGTGCCGGTACTCCCGGGTCGCCGCATCGTCTTCCCCGTGTACGGCGACCGAGCGCGCCCGGCTGTCGCCGGTGCCGGCGTACTCACCGGCCAGCCGTACCGACGGCAGGGCCAGCACCTGTGGGATCACGGTGAGCTTGTCCACGCTGGGGAAGGAGCGGGTCAGCTCGCACAGCCCGAACGGGTCGGTCAGCCGGACCACCAGCGGGCCGACCTCGTACCGCCCGCGTACGTCCGCCCGTACGGTGTACGCAACCGAGCTGGCCTGGCCGGCGCCGAGCCGCTCGAGGACCAGCCGGGGACGGCTGCCCAGGGCGTACGGCAGCCGGTCCTCCAGCAACAGGGTGCCGGTCGGCAGCCGGGACATGTTCTGCAGGCGGAGGACCACCCGGGCGCTCGCCCCGACCTGCACCCGGTGCGGCTGCAGGGATCGGCTACAGGCCAGCTTGTACCGGCTCCGGCCGACGTACGCCGCGGCCAGCATCGGCAGGATCGCCAGCAGGATGGCGACCCGCAGCAGGTCCTTCTCGCCGAGGATCAGCGCGGAGAGGCCGGCCGCGCTGGCCGCCGCGAGGAACGATCGGCCGCGCGTCGTGAGCCCGCGCAGCGCCTCACGCACGCCTCATCGCCTCCCGCCATGTCCGAGAAGCGCTGCGGACGAACGCACGTCTCATCGCCTCCGGTCGTACTCGGTCGAACGTGGCTGGGCGGGTCGGGTGTCGTACGGCGAACGCTGCTGCCGCTCGCTGGGCAGCGGCAGCCGGTTGATCAGCTCGGCGACGATCGCGTCGGTGGTACGCCGGGACAGCTGCGCCTCCGCGGTCGAGATGATCCGGTGCGCCAGCACGGGTACGGCCAGCGCCTGCAGGTCGTCCGGCAGCACGTAGTCGCGGCCCTCCAGGGCGGCCACCGCCCGGGCCGTGCGCAGCAGGTGCAGGGTGGCCCGGGGAGACGCGCCCAGCCGCAGGTCGGGCGACTCCCGGGTGGCGTTGACCAGGTTCACCGCGTACTGCTTGATCGCGTCCGCCACATGCACGCTGCGTACGGTGGCGATCAGGCGGCGTACCGCGGCGGCGTCGGAGACCGCCTCCAGCGAGTAGAGCGGGTCCTCCCCACCGTGCACGTCGAGCATGGCGAGCTCGGAGCCGGCGTCCGGGTAGCCCATCGCGATCCGGGCGGTGAACCGGTCCCGCTGCGCCTCGGGCAGCGGGTAGGTGCCCTCCATCTCGATCGGGTTCTGGGTGGCAATCACCATGAACGGCACCTGTAGCTCGTACGTGGTGCCGTCGACGGTGACCTGGCGCTCCTCCATACACTCCAGCAGCGCCGACTGGGTCTTCGGGGAGGCTCGGTTGATCTCGTCGCCGACGACCAGGTTGGCGAAGACGGCGCCCGGCTTGAACTCGAAGTCATGCGTCTCCTGGTTGTAGACGCTGACCCCGGTGACGTCGCTCGGCAGCAGGTCCGGGGTGAACTGGATGCGGCGTACCGAACAGTCGATGGACCGGGCCAGCGCCTTGGCGAGCTTGGTCTTGCCCACGCCGGGTACGTCCTCGATGAGGAGGTGGCCCTCGGCGAGAAGCACGGCCAGCGCCAACCGGACAGTGGCGGTCTTCCCCTCGATCACCTGCTCGATGTTTCCCACAATCGATTCGGCCACCGAGCGGAACTCGCCGTCTGCCATCGGCTCACCGAGCTCGCCAAAGGTGCGTTGGATGGTCACTGGCCTCCTCCTCGTTGTCCCGCGGCTGCCCACCTACACGTTCTGGAGGCGCCAAAAGGTTCGCGCGTTCCCTCGTGCGGAACGCGGCCCGCACCCCCTCAGGCTAGCTGGACGGCCCGGCAACGCCGAGTTGAGATATTTGACGGGTGGAATGTGATGGTCGGACCGGTTAGGCCAGACTGTCCACTAACCGGGCAAGCTCCCGCATAAGTCGTTCGGTGCGCTGGGTGCCGTACCCGTCCTCCACCGCCCGATGATGGGCTTCGGCGATGCGGTCGAGCCGGCGCACCAGATGCCGGCCGCGATCGGACAGGAAGACAGCCACCCGCCGCCGGTCGACGTCGTCCTGCCGGCGGTAGACCAGCGCGTCGTCCACCAACCGGTCGACCGCCTTGGTGAGCGTGGGATGCGGCATCAGGGCCGCCGCGGCCAGGTCGCCCATGGAGTGGCCGTGCCCGTCGGAGAGTGCCTGCAGGATCCGCCACTGCTCGACGCTGACCCGTTCGGCGGCCAGGTTCTCGGCGAAGCCGCGGTTCACCGCCCGTTCCGCCTCGGTGAGCAGATAGCCCAGGTACGCGCGCAGTTTTGTCTCCACCGCCACGGATTCCCCCTAGGTCCCGGGTCCCCCCGGATGCTGTCCCGCCGGAAGGGTCGCCGATGTGCTATTCACGGACCATACTCGGCGCCGTGACAGGGTTAGGCCCCACGACGGAAAGCCGATCCGTGCGGGTCGGGCTCGTGGTGCCGACATCGGGCACACTCGGGTTGATCGGTCCCGGGGCGGTCAACTGCGCCCAGCTCGCCGCCGACGAGATCAACGCGGCCGGCGGGTTGCTCGGCCGGCCGGTCGAGCTGGTACTCATCGATGGCGGCCGGGCCGTACCGGAGGTGGCCGCCGAGGTGGGCGGGCTGGTCCGGGCCGGCACCGTACACGCGGTGGTCGGGGTACACCCGAGCGACGTACGGCTGGCCCTGGTACCCGCGATCGGCGGCGCGGTGCCGTACGTATACACCCCGCCGTACGAGGGCGGGCAGCGTACCCCCGGGGTCTACCTGGCCGGCGAGACGCCGGACCGGCAGCTGCGCCCGGTGCTGCGCTGGTTCGCCGACCAGGACCGGGGCCGGCGCTGGTACCTGCTCGGCAACGACTACGTCTGGCCGCGCCGGCTGCACGCGGTGGCCCGGCGGTACCTGCGGGCGGTGGGCGCGAGCGTGGTCGGCGAGGGGTACGTGCCGCGCGGCGGGATCGACCCGCAGCCGCTGCTGCACGCGATCGCGGCGAGCCGGGCGGACGCCGTACTACTCACCCTCATCGGCCACGACCTGGTGGAGTTCAACCGGGCCTTCGCCGGGTCGAACCTGGCCGAGCGGGTGCTCCGGCTGTGCCCGGCGCTGGAGGAGAACGGGCTGCTCGGCGCGGGCGGGGACGGCACCGGCGAGCTGTACGCGGCGATGGGGTACTTCGCGAACCTGGCCACCGAGTCCAGCCTCGCGTTCAGCGCCCGGTACGCCAGCCGGTTCGGCCCGCAGGCCCCGGTGCCGGGCGGGCACGGCGAAGGGTGCTACGACGGGATGCGGCTGCTCGCCGCGCTCGTCACGAAGGCCGGGTCGCTGGCCGTCCCGCTGCTGGACGCGGCCGCGGACGGCACCACGGTGGACGGTGGTCGCGGGCGGATGTGCGTACACCAGAGGCATGTTGATTCGCCCGTCTACCTGGCCCGGGCGGACGGCCTCGACCTGGACGTCATCGCTTCATTCTGAAATCTTTTCTGGTGCAAAGATCGGCGCTATCGTGCGCTATGGCTCACCAGATTGATGGGATCGCCGCCGAGACCGCACTGGAGCAGTTCGGTTACCGGCAGGAACTCAAACGCACGCTGAGCTTCGCCGACCTGGTCGTGTACGGCCTGATATTCATGGTGCCGATCGCGCCGTTCGGCATCTTCGGCGTGGTCTACAACGGCTCCGGCGGGATGGTCGCGCTGGCGTACGCCATCGGCATGGTCGCGATGATGTTGACCGCGCTCTCCTACGCGCAGATGGCCAAGGCGTTCCCGATGGCCGGATCGGTCTACACGTACGCCGGGCGCGGGATCGCCCCGCCGGTCGGGTTCCTCGCCGGCTGGGTGATCTTCCTCGACTACGTACTCGTGCCGGGGTTGCTCTACCTGGTCGCCGGCATCGCGATGAACTCGCTCGTACCCGGCATCGCGGTGCAATGGTGGCTGGTCGGGTTCATCGTGCTGAACACCGCGGTCAACTTCTTCGGCATCGAGATGACCGCCCGGGTGAACCGGTTGATGCTGCTCGGCGAGCTGGTCATCCTCGCGATCTTCCTGGTGATCGGGGTGACCGCGGTGGCGCAGGGCAAGGGCACCGGGTTCTCGTTCGCGCCGTTCTACAACTCGCACACCTTCTCCATGACCGTGATCTTCGGCGCGGTCTCGGTCGCCGTGCTCTCCTTCCTCGGCTTCGACGGCATCTCCATGCTGGCCGAGGAGAACCGCGAGTCGGCCCGGCAGATCGGCCGGTCGATGGTCGCCGCGCTGGTGCTGGCCGGGGCGCTGTTCATCGTGCAGACCTGGGTCGCCTCGCTGCTGGTACCGGACGCGGCCGCGAACAAGCTGCTGACCGAGGGCGACACGGCGGGTACGGCGTTCTACGACGCCTCCCGGGTGGCCGGCGGCGCGTGGCTGGCCACGCTGACCGCGCTGGCCACCGCGATCGCGTGGGGCTTCGCGAACTCGCTGGTCGCACAGGCGGCCACCGCTCGGCTGATCTTCGCGATGGCCCGGGACCGGGCGCTGCCCGCGTTCTTCGCCAAGGTGCATCCGCGCTTCCGGGTACCCACCAACGCGACGTTCCTGGTCGCACTGATCTCGCTCGGTCTCGGCCTCTACATGAACTCCCGCAGCGACGGGCTCGCGCTGCTCACCTCGTTGGTCAACTTCGGCGCGATGACCGCGTTCATGGTGTTGCACGTGTCCGTAGTGTCGCATTACGTGATCCGCGGTGGCTCGAAGGACTGGCTGCGCCATCTCGTCGTACCCGTGCTGGGATTTGCCATCCTCGCCGTCGTGGTGTGGAACGCGAAGGTTGCGGCGCAACGCCTCGGCCTGGTCTGGTTGGGCATTGGAGCATTCGTGCTCGTGGTGCTCTACTTGGTCGGACGGCGGCCGCGGCTGGCCGGACTGTCCACAGAGGAGGGCCTGTGATACATCGCTACGATCCGCCGGCCGACGAGCTCTCCTACACCTTCGGCGGCCGCAAGCCGGTGCTCACCGTGCACCCGGGCGACGTCATCGAGCTGAGTACCGAGGACTGCTTC
>DASRRF010000217.1:0-2308 GCA_035695905.1 Micromonosporaceae bacterium
GAGCGCCTTCCACGGGACGCTGTCGTGCTCGACCAGCATGGTCAGCCGCATCCTCTCGTCGAGCAGCGCGGTGACGACCTCGCCGAGGCCGTGGTTCCAGCTGTGCGTGATCGTGTGCTGGAACTGCGGGTCGGTCTGCACGTACGTCTCGGCCTCGTCGAAGATCAGCGGCTGCTCGGTCTGAAAATAGGGGTACGCGACCCGCAAGCCGTCCGCGGTGTCCTCGTGTATGGCCCACAGCATCGGGTGGCCTTCCCGCAAGAACAGTCGCCCGCCCGGCTTGAGCAGCGCCGCGACGACACCGGCCCACCGGCGGATGTCCGGCAGCCAGCACAGCGCCCCGATGCCGGTGAACACGAGATCGAACTCGCCGTGCCCGAGCACCTCCGGCGCCGCGTACACGTCGGATTCCACGAAGTCGACCTCGGCACCCGCGGCCTTGGCGATGGCGCGGGCCTCGACCACGGCGGCCGGTGAGAAGTCCAGGCCGGTCATCCGGGCGCCGAGCCGGGCCAGCGAGATCGTGTCGGTGCCGATGTGGCACTGCAGGTGCACGCCGCGCAAGCCGGTCAGGTCGCCCAGGCGCGGCAGGTCGAAACGGACCACCTCCGACAGGTACGCGGGATCGGCGGCGAACCGTGATGCCCCGTAGTCGGGAGACTTGGCGTGGGCCGGGGCGCGTTCGTCCCAGTTGGCGCGGTTGATGGCGAAGGAGTCCACGGCCGGACGGTGTCACATCGCAGCGCCGCCCACAACCGGGTTTGTGATGAAGAGCGGGGGTTAGCGGCGGAAGTGGATGCGAAGGTAGATGAGCAGCGCCGCCGCGACTGCGACCGCGGCCAGCTGCAACGACGCGAGACGCACCTGCGGGCCGGTCGGCGCGATGGGCGCCGGCCGGCCGGTGTGCTGTGCCAGAAGCGCGTTGAGATCGGCTGCCACGTTGTCGGCGTGACTGACCCGTCCGGTCATCCGCGCGATGTTGGCCGCCTGCACCGCCCACGCCTTGACGGGTGGTGCGTCATGGCCGGCCGGGTAGACCAGCAGCCGATCCTTCGCCTCGAACCGGTCGATCTGATCCCAGGCGAGCCGATGGGTCTGGGTCGGGTTGAAGACGGTGACGCCGTCCTCGTCGGCGACGACTCGGGGCACTATGTAGCAGAACCAGCCGGCCGCAGCGGCGACCGGCGCCAGCGGGATGGCGCAGAGCACCGCGAAAGGACCCGCGCCGCTGAGTGCCGACACCGCGATGAGCGCCACCGGGGAAGCGATCAACACCCAGCCGAGAACCGGATAGGTGTTGTTGCGGAATACCCGCCCGTCCGGTCCTTCATCGCCCTGCGTCGACATGCGCGCGATTGTAATCGCGCGGGCCTGTTCCCATGGGACGGGCGGCGATCGCGGCCGCGATGCGCTGGGCATCCCGGCCGACGCCGTGGATCATCACCGACGACATGGCGTAGAGGAAGTGCAGGCCGACGAAGTACAGGCCAGGCACCTCCGGCGAGACGCCGCGCTCCTGACGCGGCTCCACGCCGTCCAGCACCGGCAGGTCGATCCACGAGAAGCCAGGCTCGAAACCGGTGCACCACACGACATTGGCGACCGGCAGGGTCCGGCCGTCGGCGAGCAACGGCAGCCCATCGCGTACGCCGTCCAACCGGGGCACCCGCTCGATGCCGGCTGACGCCAGCTCGCTCGGCCTGGTCCGGATGAGCGGACCACCACCGTGCAGCGCCTTGGCCCGGATCCGCCGGCCGACCGGCGTGTCCAGAGTAAACACTTGGTGGAAGACGCCGCGCAGCACCAGCCGGGTCAGGAATGCCCGGCCGAGCTTGCCGTCGATCCGGAATGGGATGTGCCCCGTGTCGCGGCCGGCCAGATACACCGGCCGGTGGTGGCGGGCCAGCTCGACGCCGATCTCGGCGCCGGAGTTCCCGGCCCCCACGAGCAGGACCCCACCCGGTTGCAGTTGCTCCGGCCGGTGATAGTCCAGCGAGTGCAGTTGGACGATGCCCGGGTCGAGCTGCCCGGCGAACTCCGGCACCACCGGGCGCTGGAAGTTCGACATGGCCACCACCACATTGTCGGCGGTGAATCTTTGCTCGCCGGCCCGCAGCGTGAACACGTCACCGTCGCGGGACAGCGCCTCGACCCGGCTTCCGGTCCGCACGGGCAGGGCGAAGCGATTCGCGTACGCCTCCAGGTAGTCGGCCATCTGGTCCTTGGTCGGGAAGGTGTTCGGCGGCGCCGGAAACGGCATCCCGTCCAATCCGTCGAACTTCGCGGGCGTGAACAGCCGCAGCGAGTC